>CAMTXY010000299.1:0-2522 GCA_947085795.1 uncultured Actinomycetes bacterium
AGGCCTCATGGGTGAGATCATCGAGATGCGGGGGCGCCGCTGCTCGATCCAGGTCTACGAGGAGACCGAGGGCCTCGGCCCAGGTGACCCGGTGACTGCGACGGGCGCACCGCTTTCGGTCGAGCTCGGGCCGGGTATGCTCGGCGCCGTCTACGACGGTGTCCAACGCCCACTCGACGCTCTCGCGGCCAAAGCCGGCGCGTTCCTTGCACGCGGCGTGAGTGCGCCAGGGCTGGACCGTGAGAAGCGGTGGGTGTTCCATGCCACCGTCAAGGCGGGCGATCACGTCACAGGCGGCGATGTGATCGGCGCCGTACAGGAGAACGAGGTCATCGCGCACCGCATCATGGCGCCGCCGGGCACGACTGGCCGGATCGAGTCGATCGACAGCGGGACGTACACCGTGACGCAACCGGTCGGGCGCGTGCACGACGAAGACACCGGCGCGACGACAGACCTGCTCCTCATGCAGACCTGGCCTGTGCGCGTACCGCGCCCGTACGCGCGCAAGATCTCAGTCGACGAACCGCTTGTGAGCGGCACGCGCGTGATAGATACGTTCTTCCCGCTGCTCAAAGGCGGCGTGGCATGCATCCCTGGCCCGTTCGGAGCGGGCAAGACGGTCACCCAGCACCAGATCGCGAAGTGGTCCAACGCCGAGGTCGTCGTGTTCATCGGCTGCGGCGAGCGCGGTAACGAGATGACCGACGTGCTCATGGAGTTCCCCGAGCTCGTCGATCCGTACTCCGGTGAGCCGCTCATGAAGCGGACCGTGCTCGTGGCCAACACCTCGAACATGCCGGTCGCCGCGCGCGAGGCGAGCGTGTACACGGGTATCACGATGGCGGAGTACTTCCGCGACATGGGCTACAGCGTCGTGCTCCAGGCCGACTCGACGAGCCGCTGGGCCGAGGCGATGCGCGAGATATCCGGCCGCCTTGAGGAGATGCCGGGCGAGGAGGGCTTCCCGGCGTACCTAGGCACGAAGCTCGCGAAATTCTACGAGCGCGCCGGCAAGGTGGAGACTCTGGGCAGACTGTCGGGGGATCCGCAGGCTGCTCCGCGCGTCGGGTCCGTCTCGGTCGTCGGGTCCGTCTCGCCGCCGGGCGGAGACCTGTCCGAGCCGGTCGTGCAGAATACGCTGCGGGTCGTGAAGGTCTTCTGGGCCCTTCAGGACACGCTGGCGTTCCAGCGGCACTTCCCGGCCATCGACTGGCTCACGAGTTACTCTCTCTACCTCGACAAGGTCACACCGTACTGGAACCGGGAGGTCGGCAAGGAGTTCCGAGTGCGTCGCGACCGCTGCATGGTCATCCTTCAGCGCGAGAGCGAGCTGGCGGAGGTCGCCCGTCTCGTCGGCGTGGAAGCGCTCTCCGCCGAGGAGCAGATCCTCATGGAGACCGCCAAGTCGATCCGCGAGGACTTCCTGCAACAGAACGCGTTCCGTGACGACGACCAGTTCACCCCGTTGGCCAGGCAGGACCGTCTGCTCCACATCATCCTGCTGTTCTACGATCGCGCGGTGCTCGCGTACAATGCGGGCGCGTCTCTTTCCGACATCCTCGCGGTGCCGGTACGCGAGAAGATCGCCCGCGCCAAGTACGCGACAGAGGATGATCGAGACGTGTTCGCCGAGATCGTCTCCGACATCGAGACACAGCTGGTGGCAGATGCTACCGGGGAGGGAGTCGTCCGATGACCCGCGAGTACATGACGACCCGCGACATCATCGGGCCGCTGCTGCTGGTCGAAGATGTCGCCGGGGTGACCTACGGCGAGCTCGTCGAGCTCGACTATCCCGACGGCACGCACTCGCTGGGCAACGTGCTCATGGTCAACGAGGACGTCGCGCTCGTCCAGGCGTTCCAGGGCACGCAAGGTTCGAACCCGAGCCAGACCAAGGTGCGCTTCCTCGGCCGCGGGATGACGCTCGGCGTGTCGCGCGACATGCTCGGCCGCGTCTTCGACGGCCTCGGACGCCCGCGCGACGGCGGTCCCGAGATCCTTCCCAAGCAGATCCTGTCGATCCACGGTTCGCCGATCAACCCGACGGCGCGTGACTTTCCCGACGACTTCATCCAGACCGGTGTGTCGAGCATCGACGGCCTCAACCCCCTCGTGCGCGGCCAGAAGCTGCCGATCTTCTCCGGTTCGGGCCTGCCGCACAACCAGCTCGCGGCCCAGATCGCACGTCAGGCGGCCGTGCTCGCGCGCAGCGACGATCCTGGCAAGGCGGGCGATAAGCTCGAGGGCGACTTCGCGGTCGTGTTCGCCGCGATGGGGATCACGTTCGAGGACGCCGACTTCTTCATGAGGGAGCTGCGCGACACCGCCGCGATCGAGCGCGCCGTGCTCTTCCTCAACCTCGCCGACGACCCTGCCGTCGAGCGTATCGCCACTCCGCGCATGGCGCTCACCGCAGCCGAGTACCTCGCGTACACGTGCGACATGCACGTGCTCGTCATCCTCACCGACATGACGTACTACTGCGAGGCTCTGCGCGAAGTCTCCGCTGCGCGCAA
>CAMTXY010000300.1:0-2406 GCA_947085795.1 uncultured Actinomycetes bacterium
GCAGGTAGCCGATGACCGGCTCCGCCTTCGTGACGACCTCGCCGTCGAGGCGCACGATCACCCGGCAGACCCCGTGGGTGGACGGGTGCGACGGACCGACGTTGACGACAAGCTCCTCGACCGGCGCGCCATCTAAGGATACGGCCTCACGTCTCTCTTCGATTCGCATCGTCATCTTGTCTGTCCACCTCCGTCCACATTCCGTCGTCCGTTTCGCGGTAGAAGACCCGGGGGCTCCCGCGCGTCTGCCTGTCTAGAGGTAATCCGGGCGTTTGATCATGCGGTCGTCTGCGTAGTCCTTGCGCAAGGGATGCCCGACCCAGTCGTCGGGCAGCAGAATGCGCCGAAGATCGGGATGACCCTCGAATTCGATGCCGAAGAGATCGTAGACCTCGCGTTCCTGCCACAACGCGGCCGGCCACAGGGGGACCAGCGAGCGAGTGACAAGACGCTCCCTGGGGATGAGGCACTTGAGGAACATGCCGACCGACATCGCCCGCGAGGTGAGCCGGTAGACCATCTCGAAGTGCTCCCCGCGATCGACAGCCGTGAGCATGCCGAGGCGGTCGAAACCGAGATCCTTGAGATCGGACGCCGAGTCGTAGAGCTTCTCACACGTCACCGCGAGTACCCCGTCACCGAACTCGATGGAGAACAGCGGGCACAGGTCGGGGTATTGCGCGCACAGGTGGTCACGCAGCTCCTGTATGTTCACTCCGCCTCCCTTCCGGTCGGCAGCGTGAGGTCGCGGACGTGTCGCGTGTTCGGGCCGATGGACTCCTGGCGGATCGTCTCGCGCAGCTGGAGCACGGCATCCTGGAGGGCCTCGGGACGCGGAGGGCAGCCCGCGATGTAGACGTCGACCGGAAGAAACTCGTCGACGCCATGAACGACCGAGTACGTGTCGTAGTAGAAGATGCCGCCGGACACCGCGCAGTTGCCCATCGCGATGACCCACTTTGGATCGGGCATCTGTTCGTAGATGCGCTTGACGGCAGGCTGCATCTTGCGGGTGATGGTGCCCGCGACGACCATGACGTCGGTGTGGCGCGGATCGGGGCGCGGAAACGTGCCGTGGCGGTCGAAATCGAACTTGCTGAACGACGCGGCGATGAGCTCCATCGCGCAGCATGCCGTCCCCATCGGCATGGCCCACAACGAATGGCCACGCGCCCAGTCGATGAGCGCATCGACGGAGGTCAGAATGATGCCGCCGGGGGTGCGCTCCAGGGCGGTGCCGAGACGGTCTACAAGCGCCACTGCAACGCCCCCTTGCGCCAAGCGTACATGAGACCCAAGGCAAGAAACGCCACGAATACGGCCACTTCGATAAGCCCGAGCCACGAACCGCGTAGCGCCGGCGCGACCGCGAACAGGAGTACCGCCTCCGCGTCGAACAGCACGAAGAGGACCGCGAGCGCCGAGAACCTGATGTTGACCCGGGTCCACGGCGCACCCGCCTGGGGCATGCCGCACTCGTAGGGTTCATTCTTCTCAAGGGTGGGACGCCGTGGAGAAAGCAGCGCGTTAACAGCGAAGACCAGCATGATGAAGGCCGCTGCGGACGTGGCGAGGCCGACTACGAACCACACGCTTTGTGCGGATGTCGTCCCCATGCACTACTCCCCACAGGCAAAGGCAATTTCTTGTAACTAAGTGTTACAAGCT
The DNA here is from genome assembly GCA_947085795.1 of uncultured Actinomycetes bacterium. Classification (GTDB taxonomy): domain Bacteria; phylum Actinomycetota; class Coriobacteriia; order Anaerosomatales; family UBA912; genus CAMTXY01. Next base: position 1,669 of record CAMTXY010000300.1, read on the forward strand.
ATGGCGTTGAAGTGAATTCTACGCATACCGTGTGCCTGATGTAAACATTTACTACAAAGGCATCTTCAAGACATTTTCATTCCGCCGAAAACTCCGCCTCGGCCGCTTCGATGCGGGCGGCAAGCTCGATCCATTCGCGCTCCAGTTCCTCCAATCGCGGCTTGAGGGTCGCATACTCCGCCATCGCCCCTGCGAACGCATCCGGATCGGCGTACGTCTCCCCCTCGCCGAGCAGTGCGATCAACTCATCATGGCGTGCCTGCAAGTGTGCGATCTCCTGCTCGGCGGCCACGAGCCGATCGCGCGCCTCGTGCGTGCTGCGGTACGCGCGATTGCGGGCCTCGGCTTCGGCGCGCTTCTGCTCCTTGGTCTTGCGGACGGTCGGCTCGCTCGACTGCGGGGTCGCAGCGACCGCGGGACGCGCGGTGCGCGTGCCGGTCGCCCCGGGCGGCGTCGTCGTGCCGGTCGCCCCGGGCATGCCGCCGACCTGCTCGCGTTTGAACAAGTAGTAGTCGTAATCACCGTCGTAGAGGGTCGCTCGACCGTCTTTGACCTCGATGATCTTGTTGGCGACCGCGCGAATCAGATGGCGGTCGTGCGTAATGAGCACGAACGTCCCCGCGAACCGCTGCAACGCCTGCTCGAGTACGTCGCTCGAGGCGATGTCGAGGTGGTTCGTCGGCTCGTCGAGACACAGGAACGGAGCCGGTCTCACCAGCATCTTCGAGAGCGCGAGGC
>CAMTXY010000301.1:0-3310 GCA_947085795.1 uncultured Actinomycetes bacterium
AAGACGACCGAGAGCTTCTGGGACGGCATGCGCCTTGTAGCCGAGCGCGACTGTGACGGCACGCTCTACCGCTACGCCTTCGCCCCCGACCGCACCCCGCTCGCCCTCGAGGTCATCCGCCCGGGGAAGGCCGGTGTCACCTACGCCTACCACACCGACGCGGCCGGCTCCGTCGTGGCGATCACGGACGCGGCGGGTGGCGTGGCCGCGCGCTACCGCTACGACCCGTACGGGCGCGTGACGCACGCGGGAGGCGCCGAGCCCGCGCTGGCCGCACGCAACCCGCTTCGCTACCGGGGCTACTACCACGACGCGGCGACCGGGCTCTACTACCTGCCCGCGAGGTACTACGAGCCGGGGAGCGCCAGGTTCCTGAGCGCGGACCCCGCGCCGCCGAAGGCATGCAATCCATCGAGCTTGAACCGGTACAGCTACTGCTTCGGGGATCCGGTCGGACGGATCGACCCTGACGGGCGGGACATCATGCAGGGGGCGTACTACTCCGCAGAACAACGGCTGGCGGGCGCACGAGAGGTCCCGTACCCGCACGATTGGGACTCTGCGGCCGGATGCTTCACGCACGCGGCTTGGCGGTCGCATCCCGGCAACTACCGCGGCAGGGGCACGGGGGGTCAGGAGCACATGTTCGCCGAAGCCAGGGCCCGGGCGGCGATAGCGGCGAGGGCGGCGAGCGCGGCTGCGGCCCGGGCCCGGGCCGCAGCCTCGAGGGAGTCCGCTCTGGCGCAGCGGGCGAGGCAGGGGGACGGAACGCCGTACGGCCGCAACAATACGACCCGGTGGCCAAGCGCGCCCGGAAGCATGGAGTACGCCCTAGCAATCGCAGGGACTGGACTTGACATGGTGGGCGGTATTCTGACGGCCGCGTTGCCGCCGCTTGGGTTTGTGACCTTGGGCGTTGGTGTCGTAGTCGACGGTAGCATGGCGGGCTTGTACTACTACCCGCGACGGAAAAGTGGTGACGCTACGATGGGCGACGTCTTGTTCTGTGCTGCCGGTGCATTTCCGTTCGTTAGCCCATTCCAGGGACTTATCTACATACTTGACGCCTCCAACCCGAACGCCATTCCCTGGGCGGAGCCGCAACGGTAGGGACGGTGGTCGCACAAGTGAAAGGGGTCGTGGTCATGCTTCCGGGTCTCGTGTTTGTGCTAGCCCTTCTCGGGTGGGTGGGTTGGTCCGTTTGGCGAGGGGTTGTCCTGATGCGGACCATGGCACCGGCTCCTGCTCGAGTGGCGCGTCGTCTTGCAGCTGTGTACGGTCTGCAGGTCGGAGGAGCCCTCGCGGTGTTGATGTTCTTAGGATTTGAAGTCTCGAGTCTCACCGTGTCCGGACGGTCTCTTGCTGGCGGGGACACGAGCGAACTCTTCATCTTTGGGATCACTTCTCTGGTGTTGGGCGTAGGTTGGGGCGTATTCTCCGGGCTCTATATCTACTTCCCGTGGCGGCGGTGGGCACGCAAACGACTCGGGTTGGCGGCGGACGATAGGGACACAAAAGCATCAGGGTGAAACGCCCCCGACGGTACCCCGCTCTCACTCGAGGTCGTCCGTCCGGGGAAGGCCGGTGTCACCTACTCCTACCACACCGACGCGGCAGGCTCTGTCGTGGCGATCACGGACGCGACGGGTAGTGTGGCCGCGCGCTACCGCTACGACCCGTACGGGCGCGTGACGCATGTGGGCGGAAGTGACCCCGCGCTCGCCGCACGCAACCCGCTTCGCTACCGCGCCTACTACCTCGACGCGGCGACGGGACTCTATTACCTGCTTGCGAGGTACTACGATCCGGGAAGCGCCAGGTTCCTGAGCGCCGACCCCGCGCCGCCGGATGCTGGAGAGCCTGCTACGCTGAACAGGTCCTGCTACACGCCCGGCGACCCCGTGAACCACGAGGATCCGGACGGACGCAGGTGGATCATCGGGCGGGAGCGCTCAGCGATCGACACGGTGACATACAGCAGGCACCTGGAGGCACGGAGGAGTCCGACGCCCGCCAACATCGCGGCTAACAGGGCTGCGCAGGTTGCGGTCAGACCGGGCGTGAGCGCGGCGGACGTGTCGAGGGCGGCGAGCGCGGCGCATCGGGCGCGGGCGGCGAGCGCGGCGGCGGGGAGGGCTCGGGCGGCAGCAGCCGCGAGGGAGTCCGCTCTGGCGCAGCGGGCGATACAGGGGGACGGAACGCCGTACGGCCGTTGGAACACGCATAACCCGTCACGGCCCGACGCAGTCGCATGGGGAGTGAGTGCAACCAGCGTCACGCTTGACGTGATGAGCATTCCGTCACCTATGATGGTTGTGACGATTCCGGTCGGAATCGGCATCGACTTGATAGCGACGGGCTACTACATTGTCCAGTGGGGCCGCGGTCATGCAACTGCAGGCGATGTCGTGGTTAGTGCGTTTTCTGCGGTGCCGTACCTCGGGAGTGCGGTTTTCGTGGCGTATACGGGGGACGCAATAGCCCGGATCCTTGGTCACGATGGCATCCCGTGGGCTGTCCCGCAAACAATTGGAGGCCCATCATGACGTGGGGTAACGCCTCGTTGCTGCCTCCGATTCTCCTGATCGCCATCGTTCTCTTTCACCGAACACGATCGGCAGAGGCTCTTCGTCGCCGCGAAGGGGACTCTGCTCGACGTCGTTGGGGCGATGACGCGGTCCGTCGCTGGATTTTGGTGACGTGGGTGAGCGTGTGGATAGCCTGGGTGCTCGCCATTGTGGCGTGGCTATACTCTTCGGGCGATTGGCCTGCTCCGGTCGGAGCCATGGTACTCATCATAGGCATGACTGCTGTGAGTACATTCGGGATTTCGTTGGTATGGGCGTGGCGTATGCTTATCGTGCCCGGTGGCCCACGGCAGTGAGCTTGTGACTCAAGATGTGAATGACTGCTCGGCAAGAACTGAAGGCGCCACCGCCACGGCTTTCGCCTCCGATGCCGACGGCCGTCTCGTGACCTCGGTCTCGGGCGGTGTCACCACCGCCTACACGCACGACCTCTTCGGCAGAAGGACACGCGCCGCTTCCCCCGCGGGCGCCACCACCTACGCGTGGGACCCGCTAGGGCGCCTCGTCTCGGTCGCTAGCGCGCAAGCCACCTCCGCCTACGCCTACGGCCCTTCCGGCATGCGGGAGAGGGCGAGCGTCGCGAGCCAGGGCGCGACCAAGACGACCGAGAGCTTCTGGGACGGCATGCGCCTTGTAGCCGAGCGCGACTGTGACGGCACGCTCTACCGCTACGCCTTCGCCCCCGACCGCACCCCGCTCGCCCTCGAGGTCATCCGCCCGGG
>CAMTXY010000302.1:0-2447 GCA_947085795.1 uncultured Actinomycetes bacterium
GCCGCCCATCGTGTACGCCGGGCGGATGACCACGGGGTAGCCCAGTTCGGCAGCGACCTCCTCGGCGGCTTTTACGGTGGTCACGGTGGCGCTGCGCGGCATCTCGATACCCAGACCGTCCATAGTCTGTTTGAAGACGAGCCGATCCTCGCCGCGCTCTATCGCGGCGGCGCTCACACCGATGATCTTGACGCCGTACCGCTCGAGTACACCTGCCTGCGCCAGCTCCGCCGAGAGGTTCAACCCCGTCTGGCCGCCGAGGTTAGGCAGCAGCGCGTCCGGACGTTCCGCAGCGATGATCTCGGTGATCGTCTCTACGTTGAGCGGTTCGATGTAGGTGGCGTCCGCCATGACGGGGTCGGTCATGATCGTGGCGGGGTTCGAGTTCACGAGCACGATCCGGTAGCCAAGAGACCGCAGGGCCTTGCACGCCTGAGTGCCGGAGTAGTCGAATTCGCACGCCTGCCCGATGATGATGGGTCCCGAACCGATGATCAACACCTTCTCGATATCGTCACGCCGCGGCATGCGTTCTCCCCCGTTTCGATGATTCGATCTCTTCCTCGGCCTGCGCCGGAGGCGCCCACTCGTTCAAGCGCACACTACCAGACACGCCGCCGGTCACGCACGATGGCCCGCCGCATTTCGGCTAGATGCGAGCGAACAGCCTCGCGACCAGCCAGGATCCGAGAACCGCACAGCCATCCGTCGGCAGGTGATTCGCGGCGGTGGAGTCGAACAGGACGTCGCAGCGAGCCTCGAACTCCTCGTCCGCATCCCACCAGAGCAACGCGAGCGGAACCTTCGGCAGCGCGGGCACCATCCATGCACTATCGGCGATGCCCGCAATGGGTTCGCCGCCGAGGCGCGCGACGGCCTCGGAGAGCGCCTCGGGTCGGGTAGCCAGACGTCGCGCGATCGCGTCGGGCGTGTACCCGCGAAACGCCGTCGAGTAGAAGGAGCCGTCGGGTAGCTCGGAGAAGGCGACCCATCTTCCCGTCGGCCGCGCGCCGTCGCTTCTGGCGATGTGGTACAGCAGAAGCGCCTTGATGTGCGGTGGTGGTTCGGGATCCGCACGGATATCAAGATCCGGATACACCACCTCGACGAGCGAGCCGAAGAAGGACAGCCGCAGAATCCCGTGGCCGTCCGACTCCTCGAACGTCGCCCCGATCGCCTCGGCCGCCGCACGGGGATTCCTGCCAACAGCCAACGCGTGTGCCGCCTGAAGCGCTCCCTGTCCCATGGCCGATATCGTCCTCGACTCCGTACGCGGTGTCCAGTCCGCTTTCGGACGACATTCCTACATGACGCTTTCCGGAGCCCGACACCCGGCGACCTCCCCGAACACCACGAGGGCCGGCGATGCGACACCGGCTTCGGTCGCCTTGGCAAAGATGTCGTGCAGCGTGCCGAAGACGAGTGCCTGGTCCGGCATGAAGGCGTGCCCGATCACGGCTACGGGCAGGTCACTGCCGACCCCATGCCCGGGAAGAGCCTCCGCGATCTCCCGCAACACACGCAGTCCCATGTACACCGCCACCGTGCCGCCACCGACGACCAGACGCGCGATTTCACGTGTGCCGACACCCTCCGCATCGGCGTGATCGGATGCGGAGGAGATCCCGGTCGTGAGCGTGAGCGACGCGGACACGCCTCGCAATGTGAGAGGGATGCGGGCCGCAGCAGCTGCGACAAGCGCGGCGGTCACCCCCGGCACGACCTCGAACGAGACACCGGCCTTTGCGAGCACCTGCATCTCCTCTCCGCTCCGGCCGAAGATGTTCGGGTCGCCGCCTTTGAGCCGCACGAGCCGACGCCGCACCTGCCACAGCAGCGTTCACATCCGACTCATCGGTGGCCCACGTGGCGACGACGTGCACCCGGGCGCGCGACTCAAGAAGCGTGAGGATGCGCCGTTGCGCCACCGCTCCGCCGCCGACCACAAGCACCTTGCGACCGGTCACGTCGAGGAAGAGCGGATACGGAACGAGGAGCGGGTGCACATCATCGGACATGTTCGTCACGCCCCTCTGCGGCCGAACGCAGCCATCGGAGACCGGCGAACGCAACGAGTGCGACGATCACCGGTATCCACAGCACTTGAGGAGCGAAGGACAGCCGCACCTCGACCGGCTTCACATACCCGAGCAACGTTCTGGTGTTCAACGCCACCAGCAGAGCTCCGACCCCCATGCCGAGCGGACCGGTCGGAAGGCGGGAGCACGTCCACGCGGCGGCGGGTGCGGCGATCAGGGCGCCGAGAACCAGCATGCCCACCGCAGGCCAGGGCACGCCCTTCCAGCCCATCCCGAAACCGAGAACGGCGACCACCGTCAACGCGACCACGAATTCGGCGAGATTGACCGAGCCGATGGCCTTCCTCGGACCGAGGCGATCGTCATCCGCCAGCGCGGGCGTACAGATCGGACCCCACCCGCCGCCGC
>CAMTXY010000303.1:0-4818 GCA_947085795.1 uncultured Actinomycetes bacterium
AGCGTTTGCGCACGGGGCCGCGTCTTAGCGCACGGGACGCATAGCTTCTCGTCCAGCCGGTGAGCGCGGTCAGTTCCCCGAGCATCGAAGCCTTCTCGGATCTCGACGCCTTCCGGTAACGCCGGTGCATCTCGCGTGTAAGCGCCTTCTTCTCAGCCATTGAAAACGACATCCGTTTGGCCTTTCGCCGGGCGATCCGGCGAGGGGCCGGTTCGAGATCCTCTTTTTATGAGGCATCGAATCGATTTCGAGTACATTCTTTGTGAGGCAACGAGAACACTTGACCCCATGCGCAATCGATACTACGATATATATCGTCAAACGACTAAACGGAGTAGTCAAATGACTATCGCAATCTCCGACGCAACCATCACAATCACAGAGCTGGCCGCGCGGCTGAGTTCGGTTATCGACGACGTCGAACAGGGAGCCACGGTGACGATCACGAGGCACGGTAAGCCCGTGGCGACCCTTTCGGTCGCTGGGGAATCGCCCGCAGAGGCCGGGAAACCCCTCGTCGCCAAGGAAGAGCCGACCGCCTATGCGGTCGCGGCCGCACCAGAATCCGCTTCACAGCCGCCGACCGCGCTCATGCGCCTGATCGGCACAGGTTCGAGTCAGGTCGTCTTGTCTGTCTTCGTCAGGGAGCCGATGTCGGCTCTTTATCAGCGTGAGATAGCACGCAGGACCGGCCTCGGGCTCCGCTCGGCCCAGATCGCGCTCGACCGGTTGGAGCAGCTGGGACTCGTTGCCTCGGAGCGCGACGGCAACCGTCGCTACTATCGGGCCGTGCGTACCGATCGTTTCGAGGATCTTCGCGCGCTGCTCTCGCGCGAACTGGGAATCACCGAAGTCATCGCACGCCACCTTTCAAAGACGGGACTACTCGTCACATGGGCATTCGTGTTCGGTTCCGCTGCGTCCGGGGAAGACACGATTGACAGCGATATCGACCTGCTCGTTGTCAGCGAAGCTTCGGATGATGCGCTCGTCGAGCCGATTGCGGCAGCTCAGCGCGAACTCGGCCGCGAGATCGACCTTGTCAGCTATCGCCCGGACGAGTTTGCGAAGAAGCGCTCTGAAGGCAACCATTTCATCGCCTCCGCGCTCGCGCGGGCGAGACTCGACGTGATCGGCGGTCCGAATGACGCCTGACGCCTTGGAGCCGCTTGCTACCTCATGCCAGGAGATCGCTGGCCTGCTGGAGCGATTCGAGGTCGCGAAGAGCGACGCTCGCGTCGCCGGGCAGAGCGCTGATGGTCGCTATGTGCATGCGTATACCGCCGGCTTCTTGCTCGCGAAGATCGTGGTCAGAGCGTCTGGTGTGCGGACGAAGGGCGGAGAGAACCACTTGGACACCTTGCGCGCGGTTCCGTTCTATGTGGGCTCCCGTGTGCAGGCCAGCGTCGATGCGCTCGACGCCGCTCGTAAGCGACGCAACGCCGCCATGTATGACGCGGCCGGACTGGTCGACGACGCCGACGTGGAGGCGCTCCTCGGCAGAGTGGAGCAGTTCGAGGCGCTTGTCCGCGCGTGGCTGGCGGAGAATCACTCCGGACTCCTCGGCTGACTACGCCTCCTGCGCGTGGTAGTCCGCCTTTCGCACAAGGACCGCCGAGGCCTTGAACAGCGCCCTCACGGCCAATCCGGGTTCGAGCGCCAGGTCGACCAGCGACGAGCGCGTCACGCGCGCCGAGATCGTCTGCCCGCCGATGTCGAGCACGACGTGGCTGGTCACACCCCACATCTGAAGCTCCACGATCCTCGCGTGCACGAGATTGCGTGCCGAGGAACGCGGTATCTCCGCATCGGCCTCGAAGATGGTGACGTCTTCGGGACGCACGCCCAAGATCACCCGCGACCCGGTCGGCGCGTTGCCGAGGCCCGAGATCGTCTGCGTGCCGACATCGACCTGAAGCAACCCGCCGTCATCGTGCACCACGGTGCCGGTAAGCGGCGGCTGCGCGCCGAGGAACGCCGCGGTCCACGCGTCGGCGGGCAGGCCGGTGACCTCGTCGACCGAACCTGCGGCCACGACGCGGCCTTCACGCATCACGACCATGTCATCGGCGACGGCGGCCGCTTCATGCTGGTCGTGGGTGACGTAGACCGTGGTCACGCCGTCATCGCGGATGATGCGCGCGAAATCCGCCGCGAGCCTGCCTTTGAGCAGCGGATCGAGCGAAACGAGCGGCTCGTCGAGGAAGAGCACCTCGGGTTTGAGCACGAGCGCGCGTGCGAGCGCCACGCGCTGCGCCTCGCCGCCGGAAAGCGTGAGCGCCGAGCGCCGCTCCCACCCGCGAAGACCGACGCGCTCGAGCACCGCCGAGACCGCTTGCGCGCGTCGGCCGGAGCGTACGCCGCGGAGCTTGAGGCCGTACGCGACGTTGTCGGCGACGGTGCCCTTGAACAGGTACGGGCTCTGGAACGCCGCGGCGAAACGCATGCGCGAACGCATGTCGCGCGTATCGACCGGCGTGCCGCCCAACAGCACGCGACCGGCATCGGGCCGTTCGAGCAGGCCGAGGAGCGCAAGCAGCGTGGACTTGCCCGCGCCCGACGGGCCGACGATCGCAAGCGTGGCGCCCGCGCGCGCTTCGATCCGCTCGACGTCGACGACGGTGGTCTTCCCGTAGGACTTGACAAGCCCTTCGCCTGCCAGCGCGACGCCCGCCGCCGCACCCGAACCGCGCTTCTCCGCCATCTCCGCCGCCACCGCCATCCTCCTCACCCCCGCTCGAAGCGCTCGTTGGAGTGCTGGTACCACGTGATGAGCGCGTTGAGGGCGAAGGTGATGGTCATCAGGATGAGACCGAGCGCGAGTGCGAGCCCGAACTCGCCCCTGCGGGCCTCCTGGACGATCGCCGTGGTGAGCACGCGGGTGCGCCCCTCGATGTTGCCGCCGACCATCATCACCGCACCGACGCCGCGGATCACCGCACCGAACCCGGTCGCGACCGCCGCGAGCACGCCCAGGCGCGCCTCGGCGAGCGTGAGCAGCGCCTCTTGGATACGCGACGCGCCCAGAGAGCGCGCCTGCAGGCGGAGCTGATAGGGCACCGAGGCCACCGCGGCGGCGGTCAGACCCGCGATTACCGGCGCGGATATGAGGGTCTGCGCGATCGACATGGCGTTGACCGAGTAGAGCAGCCCAAGCGAGCCGAGCGGTCCTGTGCGCGACAGCGTCATCATCACGACAAGACCGATGACGACCGGAGGGACCGCCATCGCCGTGTTCGTGAGCACCATCGACAGCCGTCTTCCCCGGAAGCGGAACGCTCCCATGAGAAAGCCCACCGGCGTGCCGAGGACGATACCCGCGATCGTCGAGATGATGGCCACCTGAAACGTCGTCGCGATGATCGCCCACAGCTCTGGAGAGCCGCCTGCCAGCAGCTTGTATGCGGTGACGAACGCCTCGGCGAAGATCTGCATCAGCGCACCGCTTCCCTACCGCGCGTTCGGGACGAAGAGCGGTTCGCCGTACGTATCGACGCCGAAGCTCTCGATGACGGCCTGGCCTTCGGGCGAGAGCACCCAGTCGAAGAACGCCTGCGCGCCTTTCGGGTTGTTCGCGCCGGCCACCACGATCACGCCGTACTGGTTGAACAGCGCCGGATCGCCCGCAACGAGGATCTCAAGGTCGAGCCTGTCGCGCATCGAGAGGTACGTGGCGCGGTCGGCGAGCGTGTAGCCCTGCTTCTCGGAGGCGAACGTGAGCGTGTCGCCCATGCCCTGTCCAATCGATAAGTACCACGGGCCGCCGGTCGTCTCGACCCCGGCCGCGCTCCATAGCGCACGTTCGGCCTTGTGGGTGCCGGAATCATCGCCGCGCGACACGAAGTCGAATCCGCCCGCAGCGATCTGGCCAAGCGAGGCGACAGCGTCGCTCGAACCCTTCACGCCAGCCGGGTCGGCGGGCGGGCCGACGATGAGGTAGTCGTTGTACATCACGTCTTCGCGCTTCATGCCCCAGCCCTCGGCGACGAACGCCTCCTCGTCGCTTGTGGAGTGCACAAGCAGCACATCGGCGTCTTTCGCCCGGCCGATCTGGAACGCCTGGCCGGTGCCGACGGCCAAGACGCTCACTTTATAGCTCGGGTACGCGTCCTCGAACGCGGGGATGAGCGCGCCGAACAGCCCGGAATCATCGGTCGAGGTCGTCGAGGCCAAGATGATGCCGGTAGCCTCCGCGGGAGCTTCACCCGCTGGTCGTGGGGAGGTGCCGGGCGGGCGTCCGCCCCCGCACGCCGTAAGCGCGAGGATCGCCGCGGCGGCAAGAACCGCCAGCGTCGCGTGTGTGATCGAGGCGGACGCCGCGTATCGTGCGTACGTGAATCGCGCGCGCATCATGCTCTCCTTTCCACCGGGAGGCGAGGGCGTTTCCGCTCCCCACCCTATCGGTCTGGCCACCGTGGCCACGCGCGATGGCGGTAGGCATGCCAGACTCGGAGATATGTTCGGGTGCGAGATTCACCGCACCCTGTCGTGCAAGCATAGACGAACCGCCGCACGCGCGCCAAGGCAGAGGTCGCGTGGTGGCGTTTCACCTTTGTACTTACGACCACACGCGCCGCTACCGGCGGCCACGCCAGTAGAAGGGACGCTTGCGTTGATGCGCCACTGCAAGCACCCTCATGAAGTCTTCGCGAATCTCATAGACGATGGAGTAGGGAAATCTAGCCAATGCGAGCTTCCGGACGCCCTCGGCGACCTGGGGGGCAGCACCGGGATGGTTTCTGATGCGCGCGAAACCGGCCTCCACCTCGTCAATGAGAATCAAGCCGAGACCCGGACTCTCGCGCTCGTAGTAGTCGA
>CAMTXY010000304.1:0-2405 GCA_947085795.1 uncultured Actinomycetes bacterium
CCTTGATGTAGGGCAGGGCGATGCGATCCTGCTGCGCGACGGGGCGTCGGCGGTGCTTGTGGATACCGGTCCGAGCCCAGGGGTCCTGCGTCGTTCGATGGCCGACTACGGCATCCGGAACCTCGACGCGGTGTTCATCACGCACGACCACGCTGACCACAGCGGGGGTCTGCAGGGTCTTCTCGGTGTGGTGAGAGTCGGCGCCGTCGTGATTCCGGACACTGCGGACGAGGAGGATTTCATCGAGGTACACCGCATCGCCGAGCGGCTGGGCGCACCGGTTTCCGAAGTCTCTCAAGGCGTGGTGCTCCACGTCGGCGACCGCATCGAGTGCGACGTCCTGTGGCCACCCGCGTCCTGGAGCGGCGAAGATGTCAACGATTCGAGCATTATCATGCTCGTCGCGCACGGAGGTCGCACCTTGCTGCTCAACGGTGACGCGGAGGCCGGTCCCCATCACCAGCTCCTACGTCAGGGGTTCCTCGGCAAGGTGGACGTGCTCAAGGTGGCGCATCATGGAAGCGACGGAGCGGTCGACGACGAGCTGCTTGCGGCCTTGCGGCCCTCGGTCGCCATCGTGAGCGTTGGAGACCCCAACGACTACGGGCATCCGGCGCCCGCGACGCTCGATGCGCTGCGACGGGCAGGCGCAAGGGTGGTGCGCACGGATCGCGCCGGGGACGTGACGGTACGCCTCGGCAGCGGTCGGATCGAGGTTCAGCGCGAGGACGGCGTGTGCGACAATGCTCCCGGCGGTCGCGTGCTGTTCGATCCCCGATATCAGGAGTTGCGTCCATGTCTTCGGACCTCGATGACCTCAAACCGGTCTACCTCATCTACGGCGACCAGGAGCTGTTGCTCGAGCGGGCGCTCGAGCGGCTCCAGAAGCGCGTGGCCGACGCGGGCGGGTCCGAATTCGACGTCGACGTGCTCGATGGTGACGGTGCCGATGTCGATGTGGTGATCGCCTCGGCGAACATGCTGCCGCTGATGGCCGAGCGGCGCCTCGTGATCGTGCGACGCGCTGACAAGTTCTCCACGGCTGATCTCGGTGCCTTGGCTGACTACGCGACGGATCCGAATCCGAGCACGACGCTCGTGCTGGTCGCGAAGAAGATCGCCAAGAACCTGCGCATCTACAAGGCGGTCGACGCGCTTGGAGGGGTGGCGGAGTACAAGGCGCCGGAGAAGCGGAACTACCCGCACACGGTTGTGGAGATGTTCGCCGATCGCGGCAAGACGATCGGGATCGACGCGGCCGAAGTGCTCGTTCGAGCGGTCGGATACGACCTGCGACGGCTCGACATGGAGATCGGCAAGGTCATCGCGTTCACCGGCGAGCGGGCCACATTGTCGCGCGATGATATCGAGCAGGTCATGTCGACGACGGCGCCGACCTCGGTCTTCGAGTTCGTAGATGCCATCGGGGCCAGGAACTGCCGTGAGGCCCTCGTGCTGCTCGCCCGGCTGCTCTCGGCCGGAGAGTCGATCCACGGCATTCACTCGATGTCGGTGCGGCACATCCGCCAACTGATCTCGGTGCGTGCGTTCGTCGGCCGTCCCGACGGGTCACGCTCGCCCGGTGCAGTGGCCCGCGGCGTGGGGGCGGGCATGCGGGAGTGGCAGGCCCGCAACCTTATGCGCCAGGCGGATCGATTCTCCATCGGTGAGCTTGTCGATGCCCTGCGCTTGGCTGCGGCGGCCGAGGCGGACATGAAGACGAGCCGGGATCCCCGGCTCGTTCACGAACGCTGGCTTGTGCGGGTGTGTGTCCGGGAGTCCCGGACACACTGAGTGCTACAGGTCGCCTGCGCGCTTGACCACGCCTGACTTGCGGTTGGCGGCCTGGTTCTTGTGGATGACGCCCTTGCTCGCGGCTCTGTCGAGCAGACGGCTGGCATGCTCGGCGGCCGCTTTGGCGACGTCGGCTTCGCCTGTGGCGATCGCAGCGTCGACCTTCTTGAGGGCGGTCTTGACCTCGGACTTGACCGCCTTGTTACGCTGATGCGCCTTCTCGTTCGTGAGGTTACGTTTCTTCTGGCTCTTGATGTTGGCCACGTTCGTTGATCCCTCCAGCAGTGATGTGATGCCCGTCGTCGTAGTGGGGTGCGGACGAACCCAGTGATACTAGCACACGCCGCCGGGCATGTCTCCCCGACGCTCGATCTCGACGCTCGATGCTCGATCTCCTGTGGGTCCGCGGGAATGACTTCGATATCAGCAGGTATGCCGTGAAGCGATCTCAACATCGCAACTGCCGAAGCCCGCTTGTCGGTCATAGCCGCCAAGACTCGACCCCATCACCCAGGCCGATAGCGTTCGAGCAACTTCAGCGAAAGCGCCGCGTTCGGAGCGAGGCATCGATGCGCTCGAAGGAGCCCGGTTGTAAGACGTTATCAGCATCG
>CAMTXY010000305.1:0-3149 GCA_947085795.1 uncultured Actinomycetes bacterium
GACCTGTTCGGTCAGCTCCAATTCGAATCCGTTCAAGTCTAGGAAGACCGCTGCGGCCACGAATCCCGTCCGCTTGTTACCGTCGACGAACGGATGATTCATCACGATGTGGAACAGGTACGCCGCGGCCATCTCGAAGATGTCGGTATGCAGGTACTCATCACCGAAACCCGCCTGGGGCATCGCGAGAGCGGATTCGAGCATGCCACCGTCACGCAAACCGGGCAAACCGCCTCGCAGTTCGAGCTCGCGGGCGTGCATGCAGAGCACGTCCTCGATATCCAAGAAGACGAAATCCGTCATTCAGCCAACCTCTTGAGTGTCTCCGGATAGCGCCGCTCGATTCGCTCGAGCGCTCTGTCGAACCGTTGACGGCGCGTATCGGCGTCGCGAACGGGGGAGATACGCAATTCCCGGCCGTCGGTGCGAATCTCCAGCTCCGTGTCGTCGTCGATTCCGAGCACCTCCAAGATCGCCTTGTCGATCACGAGCGCTCTGCTGTTGCCGTGTTTGACGAGTCGTTTCTTCATCGCGGTCGCACCTCGCATCACTCTCACCCCACCCGTATGGTGGAGCAATGTACTTACCGAGAGTATACCATTGTCTTACCATGTCCAGGGGTAGCACATCGCGTACAATCGCAGGGTAGCGCCCGCGAACCCCGACGGAGGTATCACAACCGCATGGGCAAGCACGCCACTGCCGACAACGTCGATGGCGCCGTCGGCACCCAGGCCTACGCCGACGCGATCATCGACGCGACGGGCTAGGGGACCGCACCGGCGGTGGACGGTCGCCACGACATCCCGCTGTCGTTTCGGGAGCGCCTCGGTTCCGACAAGCGCATGCTCGCGCTCGCCGCCGCCGGGGCGCTGCTCGTGTTGGTCATCGCCGGTGCCGCGTTCACGCGGTGTTCGGCTGCGAAGGACGGTGTCGAGCCGATCGCAGAAGGACCCGGGATCGGACAGCTTCCGATCGCCGGGGATCCCGCGGAGACCAGGACGCCCGATGCGACGGGCGCGGCCGAACAGGGACAGGCGTCTGGATCCGGCGACTCGAGTGGAAGCGATAGCGGGCAGGCGACTGACGGGCGGGGCGCCGGTGGACAGGGTGATGTTTCGGGCGGCACGTCCGCCCCAGTCGCGCCATTGATGGCGTATCGCCTCGACGGCTCCCTATGGGTGGCGCGGGAAGACGGGACGGACCCGGCCGAGGTGGCGCCGTACCGGGAGGGACCGTTCTCCCTGTCGCCCGATGGCACGATGCTCGCCGTCGCCAGCGGCGGGGTCATGGTCATCGTGCGGGTCGAGACAGGAGCGGTCACCACCATCGGACCCGCGGAACACACTCGTCCGGCGTGGGCGAGTGATTCGTCAGCGGTGTTGTACGTGCGTGGTGCACCCGATGCGGGCGGGACGCAGGAGGTGTGGCGCGTTCCCGCGTCGGGAATCGGGGCACGCCGGGTGCTGCAGGGTCATGCGCCACGTGTGGCGCATGACGGCACCGTGGTCGCCTTACCGGCGTCGGCGGGAACCGGATCGGCCGGGGCGAGCGGTTTCGTGTGGATCGTCAGACCGTCGAGCATGCCTGTGAGAGTGAGCACGCCGGGCGCGGTGACTTCGGCCGATGTCTCAGGCGGGCGAGTGGTGTATGCGACGGTCGCTTCGGAGGGTGATGCGGGGGGGCCGGCGATATGGAGCGTGCGGTTCGACGGTTCGGACACGCGGCGGATCGCTCAGGCACCGGCGGCGGACCGTCCGTTCGGCTACACGGACGTGTGCCTCTCCCCCGACGGTACGCACGTGATGGCGACCATGACCGGCGATGACGGGTACTCGCGCACCCAGATCGTGTGTATGGGGACCGGGAGGGTGACGCAGCTCTCTGTGCGGCGTGACACCTATCCGATAGGGTGGTCCTCCGACGGCACAGGCGTGCTCTTCGTGGAGGGCAACGCGTTCCAGGGTGAGCCGACCGCAGTGCTCGGCGCCAGCCGAGACGGAACGGGTCGACGGGTGCTCGTGGAGCGCGCGGGTCTGTGGTGATCGGTGATTTCGACCAATAAAGCCCCCAGGGGTATTGTCAGGTTGTGACGGAAGTCACATAATGCCGTCTTAGGCGTGATTCAGGGGCTCGCGCTTGGGGATTTGATGCTATGAAACGTCACCCACGAACTGGGCGCCTGGGTGGCGTGGAGCGAGTGGCGCAACCGGCTGATTTCCGTTCGGCTGGTTTCTCGTCACCGCCGTCCTCTCGGTACACGATGACCGGTCGAACCGCCCCGGCTCTGGGGCTGCGATACGACCGGGCAGTAGGAGAGGGTGGCGGAACGGCATGCGTATTCGTACAGGTCTTCTCATCGCAGTCGTGCTCTTTGCTTTCGCAAGTGGGGTGGGATTCGCGGGGGCGGCCGTTCCCGAGCCTCCATTCGAAACGAACGCCGAGTGCCTCGCGTGTCACGATGCGGCGGTCGTCGGTCTCGCCTTCAGCAAGGTCAACTTCTCAGTGCCGGGGCCGGTGGATTACACGCGCTGTCGGACATGCCATGCCGGAATCGTGCCTTTCCAACAGCACTGGCATCGTGCAGAGGGCTGCAATCAAGAAGGATGTCATGACGGTAGTGACCCGGGGGTCGTCCGGGTGCCGGAGAATACGCCGTATGCGCCGCCGACCGTGAACACCGCATTCGGCTTCTTCAACAGAGCCGCCTCGCTTCTGGCCTCCCCTGCGGCGCTGCACGCTGCGCATGACGGCAAAGGATGGGTCGAACTACAACTCGGTTCAATTTACCCCGGGTGTTCGAACTGCCACGCTGCAGCTGCGTGCTCCGCGTGTCATTCCGCGCCTGTTGACCATGAGCTACATGCTCTTCCGGCTTACTCCCCGGTGATCTACCGGCAGGCGACAGGGTCTTCAGTCTCCCTGACCCCGTCTACTTGCGTGAATGAGTGGTGTCATGCCCTCAGCAAGGCTGGGACTCCGGGCTTCACGCCCAGCTGCGCCTCCTGCCACATCGCCGAGACCGACACCCACGGCTACGGCACGGTCGATCATGTGGCTGACGACGGCTTGACCGATGGCATCAGGTGTTCGGCCTGCCATTCGCTGGATCTCTCTCCGGAGCACGACAAGCCGACTTCGAGCAGTAC
>CAMTXY010000306.1:0-8313 GCA_947085795.1 uncultured Actinomycetes bacterium
AGATGGCTGTCGATGGCGGCGACGTAGATGTTCACGTCCTCGCAGGTACGGACGACCTCCTCGATGCCTTCGGGCGCGGCGATCAGGCACAGCAGGTTGATCGTCTTGGCGCCGCGTGCGCGCAGGAACTGCACGGCCGCTGCGGCCGAACCGCCCGTGGCGAGCATCGGATCGACGATGAGGATGTCGCGCTCGCCGATGTCTGCGGGCAGCTTGCAGTAGTAGTCGACCGGCTGGAGCGTATCGGGATCGCGGTACAGGCCGATGTGGCCGACCTTGGCCGCAGGGATGAGTTCGAGGATCGCGTCGACCATGCCGAGGCCGGCGCGCAGAATCGGGATGACGGCGACCTTCTTGCCGGCGAGCACATAGCTCGTGGTCTCGGCGATCGGCGTTTCCACGCTGGTCTCCGCGAGCTGGAAGTCACGCGTGGCCTCGAACGCGATGAGCAGCGCGAGCTCCTTGACGAGCTCGCGGAACTCCTTGGCTCCGGTGTTTCTGTCACGCAGGAGTGTGAGCTTGTGTTGGATCAGGGGGTGGTCCATCACCGTCACGTTCGGGTGCTGCTTCAGGTCTGCGACCATCGCCACTCCTTCATACCTGTGTCCGGCGAATCGCCATGGGGACAGTCGACACCCTCAGAGTTCCGGGTAAAGCGGGTGCGCAGCGAGCATCCGCTCGACCTGTGCGGAGATGTCGGCGAGGTGCTGTGCGTCATCGCGCTTGAAGATCGTCTCGCCCATGAGGCGGCCGACCGTGTGGGCCTCGTCCTCGGTGAAACCGCGTGTGGTCATGGCCGCGGAGCCGACACGGATGCCGCTTGTCACGAACGGGCTCTCGGGGTCGTTGGGGATCGCGTTCTTGTTGACGGTGAAGCCGACCGCCTCCAGCAGCGCCCCGGCCTCCTTGCCGCTGATCGACGCCGGCCGCAGATCCACGAGTACGAGATGGTTGTCGGTGCCGCCGCTCACGAGCCGCAGGCCACACTCGGCCATCGCGACGCCCATCGCCTTGGCATTGATGACGACCTGGTCGATGTAGGTCTTGAACTCCGGCTGCATGGCCTCTTCGAACGCCACGGCCTTCGCCGCGATGATGTGCTTGTGCGGACCGCCCTGCAACCCGGGGAACACAGCCTTGTCGATCGCGGCGGCGTGCTCGCCCTTGCACAGGATGAAGCCGGCGCGCGGGCCGCGCAGCGTCTTATGAGAGGTGGATGTCACGACGTCGGCATGCGGGATCGGAGAAGGATGCGCGCCCGTCGCCACGAGGCCTGCGATGTGCGCCATGTCGACCATGAGGATCGCATCGACCTCTCGCGCGATGACGCCGAAGCGTTCGAAGTCGATCACCCGCGAGTACGCGCTCGCGCCGGCGATGATCATCTTCGGCCTGTGCTCGCGCGCCAAGCGCTCGACCTCTTCATAGTCGATGGTCTCGGTCTCCATGTCCAGACCGTAGGACACGACATGGAACCACTTGCCGGAGAAGTTGACCGGCGAGCCGTGCGTGAGGTGCCCGCCCATAGCCAGATTCATGCCGAGCACCGTGTCGCCCGGGGAAAGGAACGCGTAGAACGCGGCGAGATTGGCCTGCGCGCCGGAGTGCGGCTGCACGTTGGCGTGCTCGGCGCCGAAGAGTTCCTTGACGCGTTCACGGGCGAGTTCCTCGACGATGTCGACTTTCTCGCAACCTCCGTAGTAGCGCTTGCCGGGCAACCCCTCGGCGTACTTGTTGGTCAGCACCGTGCCGGCCGCTTCCAGCACGGCCAAGGACACGAAGTTCTCGCTCGCGATGAGCTCGATAGTGCCCCGCTGACGCGCGAGTTCCGCGTCGATCGCGGCGGCGAGCTCCGGGTCCTGCGCCGAGATGTACTTCAAGGTCATGCCCTACTCCATTCCCTGTCCTGTCGTCACCAGGCGCCGCTCGGCGCCGGTCCACTAGACGTTCTCGAGTCCGTTGATCTTCTCCACTCGGCGGCTGTGACGGTCCGTCAGAAACGGCGTGCCGAGGAACGCGTCGACGATCTCCTCGTTGACCGGCTCGGGCACGAACCGACCCGAGACGGCCACGACGTTCGCGTCGTTGTGCTCGCGCGAGAGACGCGCGAACTCGACATCGGTGACGTTGGCCGCACGCACGCCGTCGATCTTGTTGGCGGCGATGGCCATGCCGATACCCGTGCCGCACACGAGCACGCCGCGGTCCACCGTACCGGAGGCCACGGCGCGCGCGACCTGCTCGGCGAAATCAGGGTAATCCACGGACTCCTCGGCAGAACGGGTTCCGATGTCGATGACCTCGTGACCCTGCTCGGCGAGGTGGGCCTTCAGGCGCTCCTTCTGGTCGAATCCGGCGTGATCGCTGCCGATCGCGACGCGCATAAGGGGATCTTCCTTCCCGTCTGTGACCGAGCGTGCAGATTGTACCGCAACGGGAAGACCCGGCGTCGTCACATCCCGCCGTCACACACCGCAAGCTGCCGCCGCCATGATGGCGTCGGCGGGAATGGCGCCCTCACGGATCACGACCGGCTCGGACCCGGTGCAGTCCACGGCGGTCGACGGCTGCTGATGCAGCGTCTCGCCGCCGTCGAGCACCACGTCGGCCGCAGCGATGATGCGCTCCTCCACCTTGGCGAAGTCGTCGGGCGCGGGTACGCCGCTCGTGTTCGCGCTCGTCGCGATGAGCGGGCCGCCGGAAGCCTGGATGAGAGCCATGACGACCTGATGGTCCGGACTGCGTAACGCGACCGTGCCGTCGTCGGCGCGAAAATCCCTGCCGACCACGTCGGAGGCTTTGACCACCAGCGTCAGCGCGCCGGGCCAGTAGGCCTTGGCAAGGTTGTGCGCATACTCGGGGACGTCGATGCCGTACGTGTCGAGCAGCGTGTCGTCATCTTCGACGAGCCAGGGCAGAGGCTTGTCGAGCGGGCGGACCTTGATGTCGAAAATCTCATGCGGGCCGAAACAGGAATGCGCTGAAGCGCCGATGCCGTAGACCGTTTCCGTCGGAAAAACAACAATCCCGCCGTCTCGAAGTACCGTAGCGGCGAGATTGATGACTTCCGCGGAGGGATTCTCCGGGTCGATGTGAAACACCTTGTTCATGACAACCGCCTCCGTTCGTCGCCCTGCCCTTGAGCGGGGGCCTCAGCGTAACTGGCCGGCCGCGATGCGAACCCGGCCCGCGAGGTCCCTCACGGTCCTACCTCCTTCATACCACGCCGACAGGAGTTTGACTGCATTTTCGACCCGCCGTTCGTCAAGTTCGATGGCGAGTAAGCCTCCGGGGCGCAGCCAGCGGGTCGCCTCGTCCATGATGCGGCGGGCTGTGTCGAGTCCATCGGCCCCGCCGTCGAGCGCGAGGTGCGGCTCGAAGCCGAGTACCTCCTCAGGCAGGTCAAGCAGGTCGGCACTGGGAACATATGGCGGATTGGCGAGCACCGCGTCCACCCTGCCGAGGAGAGCGCGCGGCAGCGGTGCGGTCAAGTCGCCTTCGTACACGATGACGCGGCCGGCCAGACCGAGGCGTTCCGCGTTGCCGCGCGCCGCCTCGACGGCCAGCGGCGAGAGGTCCACCGCGTGCACCGAGACGCGCTGGTCCTCGTGCGCCACCGAGCACGCCACACACCCCGATCCCGTGCACAGGTCAACGACGACCGGCTCTTCGCCCCCATGCTCACGCAGGAACGCGAGTCCCTCGCCGACGAGTACTTCGGTCTCCGGACGCGGGATGAACACGCCGCGCATGACCCGCACGAAGATGTGCCGGAAGGGCATCTCGCCGGTCACGTACTGGAGCGGCTCTCCTTCGGCACGACGCTTGACGGTCTGGCGCAGCATCGAGCGCTCCTCGGGCGCGAGCGGGCGGTCATGGTACGCGTACAGCTCGAGGCGCGAAAGGCCGGTCGCTGCCGACAACAACCATTCCGCGCTGCGGCGCGGATGCTCATCACCCCTGTCGCCGAGGAACCCGACGGTCCAATCGAGCGCCGCCTTGACGGTCCACACGCGATCGGGAGCGGACACGACGCTTCGGCCTCGCTACTCGCCGACCCGCGCGAGCCGCTCCGCGCGGTCGGCGGTGACCAGTGCGTCGCTGATGTGGTCGATGTCACCGGCCATGATGCCGGGGACATTGTGGACGGTCAGCCCGATGCGGTGATCGGTCACACGGTCCTGCGGGTAGTTGTAGGTGCGGATCTTCTCGGAGCGGTCGCCCGAGCCGATCTGGCTGCGACGCTGGGCGCCGAGTTCGGCCTGCTGCTTCTGAAGTTCGATCTCGTAGAGGCGCGCGCGCAGGACGCGCATGGCGGCCTCGCGGTTCTGCAGCTGCGACTTCTGGTTCTGCGACTGGACCACGAGACCGGTGGGCAAGTGCGTGATACGCACCGCCGAATCGGTCGTGTTGACCGACTGACCGCCGGGACCGCTGCTGCGGTACACGTCGATACGCAGGTCACCGGCGTTGATCTCGATTTCGACGTCTTCTGCCTCCGGAAGCACGGCGACAGTCGCCGTCGAGGTGTGGATGCGACCCTGCGACTCGGTGGCCGGCACGCGCTGGACGCGGTGGACGCCAGACTCGAACTTCATCTTGGAGTAGACCTTGTCGCCGCGCACGCGGAAGGAGACCTCCTTGAAGCCGCCCGACTCGCTCTCACTCGCGTCGATCTCTTCGACCTTCCAGCGTTGCGACTCGGCGTAGCGCGTATACATGCGATACAGATCGCCCGCGAAAATGGCGGCCTCATCACCGCCGGCGCCAGCACGAATCTCCACGATGATGTCCTTGTCGTCGTTCGGGTCGCCCGGAAGCAGCATGACCTTGAGCTCTTCTTCCAGCGACGGCAGCAGGGTCTCGATCTCGCCGATCTCCTCGGAAGCCATTTCCTTGATGTCCGGATCGCTCTCGGTCTTGAGCATCTCCTTGGCCTGGTCGAGGCGCCCGCACACGTCGAGGTATTCCTTCGCCTTGGCCGCGAGCGGCATGCGTGAGCGGTGCTCCTTGGCCAGGCGTGCGTACTCCTTCTGGTCAGAGAACACGGCGGGATCGCCGAGGCGGTCGGTCAGTTCGTGGTAGCCCTGAAGTATCTGTTCAAGCTTTTCACGCATCACATAACCAGGTCTTTCTCGGATCTGAACGGTCCGGTGCGGACGACACCGTTCCAGTAGATGCGACTCGCGAACACGAGTGAGCACGCGACCACGATGTAGAGCACACCGAGGAGCGGCCGCGGGGCGGCGGTGAGCCGCAGGGTATGACCTGTGGCGATCATCGCGAACACCAAGAGCCACGACTGCCACGAGAAGAGCCCTCCCGCGCAGCGGTCACGCCCTCGGGCCATGATGCGCTCCGTCGCGCGACGGGCCACCGGATCGAGCAGGAACCGCGCCTTGAGCACGCCGAGGAGCAGCGCGAACACCCCTGGCGCTATCCACAAAGGTTCGGCGGCGATCCACATTGCGCCGCGTATGCCGAGCAGGAGCGCCGCGACAACCCACATGCCGCCTGCGAGCGCAAGCTGGACGCGCGCGCTCGCACGCGGCATGAAGCTCTCGAGAAGATCCGGGGCTGGCGGCGTATCCGCAGGGTCTGCGGCGCTGACGGGTTCGGTGCCGCCTACGTCCCCGTCCGCCGCACAGGGTTCGGTGCCGCCTACGTCCCCGTCGGCCGCACACGACGCGACCGCGGCGACCCGCTCGATGTCCGCCTCGCGGTCGATGACCCGCTGCATCGCGGCGACGGCGACCTCGATCATGGCCTCATCCGGCTCGCGGGTAGTCATGCGCTGCAACTGCATGCCCGGCCATAGCAGCAGGCGCACGAAACCGTTGTCGGGCCTGCGCCCGGCCCACTTGATGACCTCGTAGGCAAGCCCGGCGATCAGCGGCAGGAACACGAGGCGCACGGCGATAGCCACGAGCAGCGCGGGCAGCCGCCCATCGACTCCAAGCGTCGCGACGATCGACTTGACCGGTATGAGCGAATACACGAGCAGCGCGATGACCATGACCATGAGCAGGAACGAGGTGCCGCACCGCACGTGCTGCGTCGAGTGGCGCTGGATCACAGACGCATCGAGTGGAAGACCGCGCTCGTAGGCGTGAATGGTCTTGTGCTCGGCGCCGTGGTACGCGAAGACCCGCTGGATGTCCTTGATGCGACTCACGGCCATGATGTAGGCGACGAAAGCCGCCAGGCGCAGGATGCCGTCGACGACGTTCCACGTGAACGGCTTCTCCGTCGCCGACCCGACGGCGAAGTTGGTGATGACCGCGGGTAGCACGATGAACAGCAGGATCGCAAGCCCGAACCCGAGGAGCATCGCGAACGAGATCTCCTTCGCGCTCAACTTCTCCTCTTCGGTCTCACCGGCGAACGACGCGGAGATCTCGAAGGCCTTCATCGCCAGCACGATGGTCTCGTAAAACCCCCACACGCCCCGGATCACCGGGCGACCGAGCCACGGGTGCTCGGTCACGGCGGTCTTGAGGTCGTGGTCCTCGACGTGAATCGAGCCGTCGGGTACGCGCACCGCGACAGCCCAGTTCTTCTTGCCGCGCATCATCACGCCTTCGAGGACCGCCTGACCCCCGATGTGCGTGTGGACGGCTCGTTCGGTGCTCGGTCCCTCAGCCACGTTTCGGCGCTCTCGGATAGGGATCACCGCACGTCATCCTACCCTCACGGCATCCGCCGCGTCGGCAGGAGGCACCTGCGTCCATGAAGATGTACGGTGCGGTCGATTCAGCCAGTTCGAGCATGCGAAGTGCCAGTTCGCGAATCTCCCACTGTGCTCGCTTGCAGCAGCGCACCTCGAAGAAGTGCAACAGCTCACGAACGTTCATGCTCACGACGATCTTGGTCTCCATCGCGTTGGGAAGCACGTAACGCGCGTCCTCAGCCGCCACGCCCGCCTCGATGAGCTCGCGGTACGACAGGAACGCCGAGGCACACGCGCCGAGGAACGCCTGACGCTTCTGTGGATCGCCGTCGATTTCCGGCGGCACGATGAACGACGGGTCGTCCGTGTAGGAGACGTAGCGCTGGGACTGCTGGTTGTAGCTCGCGAGCCGGTGTCGCACGAGCTGGTGGGTGAGCGCCCGCGACACGCCGTCGATCGCGAACGTGTAGTTCGCGTGCTCGAGAGCGGAGAAGTGTCCCGACGTCATGATGGTGCGCAACACGCGGCTGACGTTCTCCTCGCCCATATCCTCCATAAGCTCGGCCGCACCCACCGGCGCGTAGCACAGCCTAGCGGCTACGGCCACGGCACGTTCGGGTTCACGGGTGTAGAACAACAGGCGCACGTCCATGTGGTTCGGGACCTTTCGGCGTGACGCGGCCACTACGGCCGCAGAAACAGCAAGGGAGGCGAGTCGCCCCGCCTCCCCATGATACCAGGGTGCTACCGCACGACCGAAACGGTCACTCGGCGGATTCCTCGGTGGCGACCTCGTCCGCTGCGGCCTCTTCGGCGACGGGCTCTGCGGCCGGAACCTCCTCGACGACGTCGGCGACAGCGTCACCGGACTCGACGGCGACCTTCGTCTCGAACTTGGCGGCACGGCCGACGCGTTGCGCCTCTTTGGCCTCGCGGGCCTTGCGGGTCTTTTCGGCGGCTTCCTCGGCGGCCTTCTGGCGCGCTTCGCGCTCGGTAGCCGCCTTCTCCAGAACGTTCATCGCGGCATCGCCGAACTTGTCGGAGAAGCGCTGGACGCGGCCCCCGGTGTCGACGAACTTCTGCTTACCGGTGTAGAACGGGTGGCAGGCCGAGCACAACTCGACGTGCAGGTCCGACTTGGTCGAACGCGTCTGAAACGTGTTGCCGCACGAACAGCGCACGGTCGCTTCGACGTAGTCGGGATGGATTCCCTGGCGCACGGACGGTCACCTCTTTCATCATGCGCGCTCGGTTTCCGACCGAGCGCAGACAGCCGCAGTAGGATACCACGCGGGACGGCGTGCGCCTAGCCCGACCAGACCTGCCGACCAGACCTGCCCGCCATCATGATCAGACTCGCCGGACGGTAGGGTCTTACAGCCGCCCTGCCACCAGGTCGCCCATCCCCGCTGTACCGACGACGCGCTCAGCCAGCGTCTCGGCGTCCGCGATGTCACGCGTGCGCCAGCCGTCGGCCAGCACGCGCTCGATAGCAGCGAATACTCGGCTCGTAGAGCGCGGTCCCGTCGCCGAGCGAGGCGCTCGCGAGCATCCCGAGCGATCCGGTGAGCATCGACGCCTCGTCGGAGAGGATGTCGCCGAACATGTTCTCCGTCACGACCACATCGAACTGAGCAGGCTCG
>CAMTXY010000307.1:0-3711 GCA_947085795.1 uncultured Actinomycetes bacterium
ACGGCCTACCAGTGGCAGTTCCGCTACGGGCCGACGGGGGCGTGGACCGATCTGGGGGCGACGACCCGGACGCACACGGTGGCGTTGTGGACGGCCCCCGCCAACGGCAAGTTCGGGGACATGGGAATCTCTTTCCGCTGTCTGGTGACGGTCACGCCTGCGGAGGGCACGCAGGTGGCGGTACCGTCATGTGTGACGCCCTTCACCCGGACCGATAGCAAAGCCGGTCCGGCGACGGCGGGACCGAACGACTGGAGCAAGTGGATGACTCCGCCGGCGTCTACCCCGGCTATCGATTGGACGATGTGGTTGCTGTGATCCGGCGTTTCAGACATCTTGGCGATGAGGAAGGATTCTCCCTTGCGGAGCTGCTCGTGTCCTTGGCCCTGCTGGGTGCGGTACTCGGCGTCGCCTACGCGGTGGCTGACGTCGTCAGAGCCGGACAACGTGTCGCAGACAGAGACGCTCAGTTGGCACGCGCCATCACCTATCCGATGACCCGGATGAGTGAGATTCTGATTCAGAACACCCGCATCGAGGCGGTTCCGGCACCCACGGGATACGCGTTGTCCGTGAGAACGGACCAGAATGTGGACGACCAGCAGGAGCAGCACAACTTCCGATTGGTCACCGCAGGAGGCGATACGTACATCGAGCAATCGTCGTTTCTTATGACCGCCGCCGGAGATCGTGTTCATCCAGCCCGATACGTACATCAGCTTGGGACGAACATCACCAACGTGGCCGACGCGATCCTTCTGTTCAGGTATTACGACACTTCCGGCGTTGAACTGACGAACATGGGCCAGGTTCCCCACAACGCGCGCAGCGTGCGGATCACGATCAGGGCCACCGTGGATGGTCGCCCGGTCACGGAATCGGTCATGGTGTCGTTCAGGAATCGCGAGGACTAAGAGAGGTGCGACGATGTCGCGGATCGCAGAGGATCGACGGAATACGTGGTTCTTGCATGACCACGGGTACGCTATGGGCGTCGTCATGGGCATCATCGCGTTGCTGACCGTCGTCACGGTGGGAGGGTTCGCAGTCGCGCAGCAGACCCTGCATGAGTCGGTGGTCAACCAACGGGAGTCGCAAGCGTTCCAGGCAGCCAACGGCGCCATCGACGCGGCCGTGGCCAGGTTACGGCTGAGCGGCTATCGCGCGCAGGACTTCCCGATGGTCTTCACAAGGGCCCAGCTGGGCTCGGGTGATGCGACGGTCACGGTGACCCAGTCCAACCCGAGCGAGTACGTTTTCACCTCGGTCGGCCGGGGGGAGGACGGCCGCAAGGAGACGATACGTCTCCGCCTGTACATGATGAGCCTCTACGGCATGAACATGTCGTATGGTTCCGGTTTCAACCAGAGCAGCGGCGGCGGCAAGTTCAACGGTAACGCGTCGGTGTACGGGCCGTTCTACACCTTTGACGACCTGAGGCAGGGAGAGAACCTGGGCGATTCCATGGCGGGCGGTTTCGGGTGGGGGCCGATCTACATCCAAGGCGGGACGCTCGATGTGAAGTCGGGGTATCTGGTAGACGTCGGCTTTCTTTTTGTCGACCCGTTGCAACCGGACCCCAAGGTGGTCGCCAGCGGTACTCAAGTGATCAGGTCTGTGCCCAAGATGAACGTGCCGCGGGTGGACTCCGCGTACCTGAACAATGCGTATGACCAAGCGCTGGCGCAGTCGACCGACAACATCCAGGGAGACCCCTTGGTTCGCACGGTCACGAACTCGGAACCCGATCCGTATCCCGCCACGCTGGCTCCTGGGGCCAGCGTGGGCCGATACAAGATCGTGGACAACGACTCCACGATGAACAAGAGCCGCACCGACCCGTTCGTGCTCGGGAGCACCACAGCGTCGTTCGGAAGACCCACCGACGACTTCGCGTGGAATCATTCGACTCGAACCCTCACGGTGTGGGGAACGGTGTTCATCGACGGGCCTCTCCGGGTTGCAAACGGCCTCATCAGATACGTGGGCAACGGCACGATCGTCGCCAACGGGGACGTCACGTTTGTCAACAGCAACTTCATCCCGCTTGACCCGATGCTGGAGGGAACAGGTGGAGACGGCAAGACGTATCCCAACCAGCGATTCAACCCGGACCAGGTGATTGGCATCGCGACACCCGGGACAATCGCACTGAGCGCGTCGACGGACAACAACGACCGGAATCCGGATGGACCTCCCACGCACGCCGGCGCTTTCTTCGCCGACAAGCAGATCACCATCAACACGAGGGTCATGCTGGTCGGCTCTGTCATCAGCCAGGGTATCGACGTGACCGGCAACAACAACATGGATCTGCGAACCAGCCCGAACCTCGGCGAAGTGGTGTCGCAGGCCATGCCGGGTTACGGGCAGCAGGTCATAAGCATCGGAGTATGGGCGCGCCAATAAAATGGGTGGTATTGCCTATGCGCGGGCCTAACAGGTAGAATCGCCCGCAGGGAGTACACAACGCAGCACTCGTCGTAGGTCGGTCGCAGCAGCAACGGCAGAAGGGGGACTCCTGTGGGTCTTATCTCCCTCGGCGTCCAGCCGATGCCCGTCGGTCTCGATATCGGGACCGACCAGGTTCGCGCCGCCCAACTCAAGCCATCAGGTTCCGGTTTCGTGCTGTCCTCGTTCGGTCGCGTCGGCATGCCGCTCGGAGCGGTCGTGGAAGGCGAGATCGTCGACATCGACGCGGTCTCCTCGGCGATCAAGGAAGTGTGGCGCCGGGGGGGCTTCAAGGGCAAGGACGTCGCTATCGGCGTATCGAACCAGAAAGTCGTCGTCCGCTTGATCGACCTGCCGTACATGGAGCGCGCAGAGCTGGAAGGCGCGATTCAGTACCAGGCCCAGGACTACATCCCGATTCCGGTCGAAGACGCGATTCTCGATTTCCAGATTATCGGCGACTACATGACGTCGGCCGACGAGCACATGATGGAAGTGCTGCTCGTGGCGGCCCAGCGGGACATGATCGGCAACGCCGTCGCCGCGGTCGAAGGCGCCGGGTTGCGCCTCAGCCGCATCGATGTGACTTCCTTCGCCATCGTGCGCGCGTTGCTCGGTTCGACCGAGAGCGTCCTGCCGGACGAGGACGAGCAGCCCGGCGAAGCCGTCGGTGTCATCCATATCTCATCGGGCGTCACGAACATCGCGGTGGTCGAGAAGGGCGTACCGCGCTTCACACGCGTCTCCTCGATCGCAGGCAACCAGTTCACCCAGGCGATCGCCAACGTCTTGAACCTCACGTTCGACGAGGCCGAGGAGCTTAAGGTGCGAGCCGGACTGCCCGACATCGAGGGCGGAGAGCCGCCCGCAGACGATCAGGCGGTCCAGGTCGCGCGCGACGCGCTCGAACGCGAAGTCAACAAGTTCATCGCTGAGGTGCGTCGCTCGCTCGACTACTACCTGACGCAAGCCACGCAGATTCGGACGATTCGCCGGATCTACATGACGGGCAGCGGTGCGCAGCTGGCCAACATGTCGGACTACCTGGCGAAGGGGCTCCAGGCCGAGGTCTCGCTCGCTGACCCGATTCACCGCATCCAGGTGGCATCCTCGATCGAGCAGGCGGTGCTCGCGGACCGCATGGGCGTCGCCCCCGCCATCGGACTCGCGATGGGTGGTGTTTCGTAGATGGTGCGCATCAACCTGCTCCCTCCCGAGATCGGCGAGAAGCGGAAGTACGAGCAGCGCATCGGCCTGATC
>CAMTXY010000308.1:0-1906 GCA_947085795.1 uncultured Actinomycetes bacterium
GCCGACGGCGTTTCCTCGTGAACCACGAGCGGATAGGTCAGGACCGAGAACAGCTCGTAGAAGATAAGGAACGTGAGCAGGTTGCCCGCGTAGGCCACGCCGAGGGTCCAGCCGAGACAGAGCGTGAAGAACGAGTAGTAGCGTCCGAGTCTGTGACCACCGCGCATGTAGCCGTCGGAGTAGATGAGGCCGAGCAGCCACAGGCACGCCACGGTGGCGCCGAAGAGCGCCCCGAGCGCGTCGACGCGCAGGTGTAGCCAGATCTGGGGTGTGAGCTTGAGCAGGAACGTCTCGTAGACGTCGCCCGCCAGCACGCCGGGGATGAACGAGAGCGTGAGGGCGGCGGTCACCGCGCAGATGGCGCCCAGCCCGATCGTACGTGCGCGTTCGGATATGTGTCCGAGGGGCACGGCCGCCACCGAGCCGATCAGCGGCAGGAGCACCGCCACCGCTGGTACGGCCGATCCGACGAGTGTGCTATCCATTCCCCATCACCTCTCACATGCCGAAGACGAAATGCACGGCCGCCCGGGCGAGCGAGAACGGCATGCCGGACACCTCGGCGGTCGTTCCGAGTACGATCACGTAGGCGGCGCATATGAGCGTCGGAATCAGCAGCATCGGTCGCGCCTCGGCGATTCTCAGCTCCGTTCCCGGCGGTGCTTTGAAGAAGGCGAGGTAGACGATCGGCAGGAAGTACGCGGCGTTCAGTATCGAGCTCGCGACCATCACGACCAGGAACCACCATTGCCCGGATTCGAGCGCGCCGAGCGAGAGGTACCACTTGGTGACGAAACCGGCGAACAGCGGCATGCCGATGAAGCTCAGCGACGCTATCGTGAACGCCGCCATCGTCCAGGGCATGCGGTAGCCGATACCGGCCAGCTCGTGCACGTTGGTCTTGCCCGTGGTGCGCTGGATGGCGCCGGCCACGAAGAACATCGTGATCTTCGCGAAGGCCTGGTTGGCGATGTGCACGATCGCGGCCGTCGCCGCGAACGGTGTGAGCAGTGCGGCGCCGAGCACGATGTAGGAGAGCTGGCTTATCGTGGAGAACGCGAGGCGGCGCTTGAGGTTGTCCTGGAATATCGCGACGAGCGAGGCCGCGATGATGGTGAACGCGGCCAGCCACGCGAGTGGGACCGTGAAGCCGAGATCCTGAGCAGGTCGACTCCGAACACGTTGTAGATCGTTCGCAGGAGGCCGAACGCGCCGGCTTTGACCACCGCGACCGCGTGCAGCAGCGCGCTCACCGGTGTGGGCGCCACCATCGCCGTGGGCAGCCAGCCGTGCAGCGGCATGACCGCTGTCTTGACCGCGAAACCGGTGATGAGCAACCCGAAGATGAGCGCCAGAGTGCCCCTGCCCGCGTCGGCCGACAGGATCCCCGGAGCGCCGAGCGTGAGCGTGCCGACCGTGTCGTGCACGATTGCCGCGCCGATGAGCACGAACGCGCCGCCAATGAGCGTGTAGGCGAGGTACTTTCGACCGGCTTTGAGCGCTTCGGGCGTCTCGTCGTGGATCACGAGCGGGTAGGTGGCGATCGTGAGAAGCTCGTAGAAGAGGAAGAAGGTCAGCAGGTCCTCGGCGAACGCGAACCCCACCGTGGTCGAGACGCAAAGCGCGAAGAAGCCGTCGAACCGCACGCGCTTACCATCGTCCGGCATGTAGCCGATGGAGAAGACGGTGGTGATCACCCACAGCGTGGATGAGACGAGGGCGAAGAACATGCCGAGCGCGTCGGCGCGGAACCCCAGGCCGATCCCGCCCGTGAAGTCGACGAGGTCGTAGACATAGACGACGCCGCGCAGCGACCCTGGAAGCATGGAGAGCACGACGAGGAGTTTGATCGTGGCCGCAGAGAGCAGCCAGAACCGCCGCCAGTACGTCTTGCGGCCGAAGAGGA
>CAMTXY010000309.1:0-1075 GCA_947085795.1 uncultured Actinomycetes bacterium
GGTGTAGGTGAAACCCGCCGTGATACCGAGTGAGGATCCCGGTGCGACCTCGACGCCGGTAAGGCGGTCTAACCCATCGTAGATTCGCGCGATAAGCGGAGTGGCGCTGCCGCCGCGCGGGACGATGCCTGTGGCGGTCGAGCGGCCCCGCGTATCGTATGATGACGTGACCGTGACACCGGTGCGTCCCTCAGAGGAGACGGCATAGGTGCGGGTCGCAGCGTCGAACGAGGTGCGCTCCACGCCCGTGCCCGGGGCTACCGCGACCGAGTCGAAGTACGCGCTCCCGCCTCCTGACTCATGGCGCAGGAAAACGCGCATCCGCGTGGCGTTGGTAGGTACCGTCGTGAGAAGCACGTGCCTGTGCCAGTCGGTCGTGCCTCTTGTGAGCCCGGCGGTCACATGCTCGGTCTTGAGCAGGGCACCGCTTGCGTTGTAGTACTCGATGACGATGTTGGCGCCCCCCTTGGAGGCGACGGTCTTGAGCGAAGCGGATACGGTGTAGCTCTCGCCGGTGCGCACATTCATGAAATCGCTGTAGAAATATCCGAACGCGCTCGAGTCGCTGTGCTTGATATGGCCGGAGTACAGACCCGCGACACGCTCCTGGCTCGACTGCTCGTGGATGGCGGTGGTCAGGCTCGTGGAACGCCGGTGCCATGCCTGGGGCAGACCGTTCTTGGTCCGCTCCATCGACTGGTTCTCAACGATCGAGTCGGCAGAGGCGGTGTTGGTGAGCTCGAGGCGCACGTTGTCGATCGAGAACGACCCGTCGACAGGCCGCTGGATGCGCACGCGGCCGAATGCTGTGCTCGGCTGCGTGACGAGCGTCGCGCTCACGCGGCGCATCTGTTCCGAACCCATGCCCGCAGCCGAGTGGAGCACGGTATTGTCCTTCAGGAGCACCCCGGCCGAGTTGTACTCGAGAACGTGAACCTCGCCCCACTCATGCATCCATGCGGACAGCGCATACATCCTGCCAGCCTTGAGCACGATCTGATCAGAGGTCACATACGGCGCGATGTTGTAGTCCCCGAGCACGAGCGAACGGGATCCGAGGTAGGGCTGTGTGAAA
>CAMTXY010000310.1:0-8400 GCA_947085795.1 uncultured Actinomycetes bacterium
CCCCCCCCCCCCCCCCCCCCCCCTTTTCAAGCAGAAGACGGCATACGAGATACAGAGGCCAGTGACTGGAGTTCAGACGTGTGCTCTTCCGATCTACGAGCCGGACGCAATGTACGGCTTGGTCGCGCAGGTCGGTCGCGGATGTCGCCGATATCCGCGTCGTCGACACCGACGACCGCGCAGATGTCGCCGGCGTGCGCCTCGGCGGCCTCGACGCGACCGAGCGCCTCGAAGGTGTAGAGTTGCTTGACGTTGGCCTGGTAGCGGCTGCCATCGTTTTTGATGACGAGAATGCGATCGCCGGAGTGCAGCGTGCCCGAGAAGATGCGCCCGATGCCGATGCGGCCGACGTAGTCGGAGTAGTCGATGGTGCAGACCTGCATCGCGACAGCGCCTTCGGTATCGACGTCGGGCGCGGGGATGTGTTCGAGGATCGCGTCGAGCAGCGGGGTCATGTCGTCGTTGCCATCGTCGGGCTCGTTGCGTGCGTAGCCGTTGACGGCGCTCGTGTAGATGATCGGGAAGTCGAGCTGCGCGTCGTTGGCGCCGAGGTCGACCATGAGGTCGAACACGTCACCCATGACCTCGTGCGGACGCGCTCCGGGACGGTCGATCTTGTTGACGACGACCATGGGCTTGAGGCCGTGATGCAACGCGTGGCGCAGCACGAAGCGCGTCTGCGGCATGGGGCCCTCGAACGCGTCGACGATGAGCAGGCAGCCGTCGGCCATCTTGAGCACGCGCTCGACCTCGCCGCCGAAGTCCGCGTGGCCGGGTGTGTCGATGACGTTGATCTTCACATCACGCCAACTGATCGAGATGTTCTTCGCCAGAATCGTGATGCCGCGCTCGCGCTCCTGATCGCCCGAGTCGAGCACGCGCTCGGCAACCTGCTGGTTCTCCCGGAAGGCGTGAGTGGACTGCAGCAACCGGTCGACCAAGGTGGTCTTGCCGTGGTCGACGTGTGCGATGATGGCG
Organism: uncultured Actinomycetes bacterium; assembly: GCA_947085795.1. GTDB lineage: Bacteria > Actinomycetota > Coriobacteriia > Anaerosomatales > UBA912 > CAMTXY01. Next base: position 979 of record CAMTXY010000310.1, read on the forward strand.
ATGTTGCGGATGTCGTTGACGTGCATGATGCTCCGTACTGTCGGAACGAAGGTCGAACCGCGCCTACCGAGGCGCGCGATGCGGTCCCCACGCTGGTTGATGGGGAAGCAGTGGCCGTCCGTGTCGGCCGGACGAAGCTCGTGCCAGCGCCTGCTCGGGAACGCCAACTCGATCTGCGGCGTCATTGGCCGGGTACGTGTTGCGGTTGTCGCTCCCGACCTGGTGCGCGGCCGTGGCGGCTCCCCACAGAAAACCGTCAGGGAAGCGGATCTCGCTCACGCGGCTCCCCCCTTCGGTCCCTCGCCATCATGATGGCAGATTCGCCGGACTATCACCTTCGGCCATGCCGAAGAGGGGGCCTCGTGCACGCGCGGTGCATGCGTACCCGGGTACGCAGAGTACGCGGGTACCCGCCTAGACGTTCTTCTTGCGTTCCGCGATTCCGCGGAGCACCATGCCTCCGGTGCTCGTCGAGAGCACCAAGAGGCTGACAAGCAGTCCGCTACCGCCGGTGTAGGGCAGGAACGGCTCCTCGTCGGAGTCGGCGTCGATCTCCTCGTCGGTGAAGGGGAGGAAGGGGTCATCGGGGTCATCAGGGTCCTCGGGGTCCTCGGGGTCCTGCGGGTCCTCTGGGTCCTCGGGGTCCTGCGGGTCCTGCGGGTCCTCTGGGTCCTCGGGGTCCTGCGGGTCCTGCGGGTCCTCGGGGTCATCAGGGTCATCAGGGTCCTGCGGGTCCTCAGGGTCCTCGGGGTCATCAGGGTCCCGCGGGTCCTCGGGGTCCTGCGGGTCCTCGGGGTCCTGCGGGTCCTCGGGATCGACGACGTCCACGGCCACGTGACTCAGCAGAAGCTTGCCGCCACTCGAACTCACGACCGCCGAAGCGGCAAGGAGCACGTCATGGCCGTTCGTGCCGACATAGAAGTGCTGAACCGCGCCGTTACCGACAGGATTCCCAGTCGCGGCCTTGGTTCCGCCTGATGCGAACGTGGCGGTCAGCTGCCCTGCCGGGGTACCACTGTCAAGCTGATTGAGGACGAAGTGCCACACGACCGGGCTGCTCAAGCCCCCGTCATCTGAGCTCCGCGTGAACGTCTCGCTGTTTGCGCCGACGTGCGACGTCTTCAGCGGGACGGCGATGGCAGCGAACGCCATCCCTGCGTACATGAGGATGATTGCCGCGAGTGTGACGCTACTGATGACTGCTCTGGCGCGAGGCAATCGCCTGCCGAAAATCGGCTCTGGGTGTCGAGACATAGCCGATCCTCCTTATTCCGCCGCCCTATGGCGGTTCCACCGGCCACACTCGCTCCTGGGTTACGAGCCCCGGAGTGTGACGCAAGTCACACTATACAGACGGGGCACGTGCTTACAAGGCAACGGGGCAAAGCGTCACGGGCCGACCGCGCCCGCGCTGCATCACTCCGAACGACGCGGCATGCGTAGGGTTCGTGCACCGTCATTAACGCTGAATGTCAGTTACTTCGTGAAGTATCGAGGCTAGTGGGTAGAGACGTAACGTCGCTTCGATACACGGAGGTGTGGGCATGATCACCCGCACGAACACCCCGGGCGCACTCGCCCTCGCAGTTCTCATGTCGGCACTCCTCGCGCTTTCGCTCTCCGCTGGCTGTGCCCGTACGACCCCGCCACCTACTCCAGAGCCGGTTGCGACATCCACACCCGAACCTGAACCGCCCGTCGCTGAGTTGCGCAAGGTGATCGTGTACTTCGTGCGCGGCGAACACCTCGGAGCAGCGGTCCACCAGGTCGAGGCCACCGAAGCGATGGCCGCCGCCGCACTCGGCGAGCTGCTGGCCGGACCGTCTGCCGAGGAACTTGAGGCCGGACTCGCAAGCGAGATCCCCGAGGACACGCGACTCCTTGGCGTCGATATCGAAAGCGGCGTGGCGACCGTCGACCTGTCCGGAGAGTTCGAGTCCGGCGGAGGATCCCTGTCGATGACGCTGCGTATCGCGCAGGTGGTCTACACGCTCACGGCCTTCCCGACCATCGACAGTGTCGCGTTCCGCATCGACGGCGACCCGGCCGAAGCGATCGGCGGCGAGGGCATCACCGTCTCTCCGCCCGTCGACCGGCTCGACTTCGCCGACAATGCCTCACCCGCCATCCTCCTCGAATCCCCCGCTCCCTGGCAGGAGGTGACGAGTCCTGTGCGGCTGACCGGCATGTCGAACACGTTCGAGGCCACGTTCCTCTACAACATCGTCGATCCGAGCGGCCGGATCGTCGCAGAGGGCTTCGACACGGCGACCGCGGGCTCAGGCACCTGGGGCACGTTCGACGTGACTGTGGAGTACGAGATCGAGAGCGACGGTGTCGGCGCTATCATCGTGTTCGAGGAGTCCGCCAAGGACGGGTCGCGGATCAACCTCGTCGAAATCCCGGTGCGCATGACCCGGTGACGTGCGCACGGATGACATGCGCCCGCGTGCGTGCTCGGAACTCGAAACGACGGGGACTCGCCTACGGTCGTACCCCCACAAGGATGATGACGTCGCTGCCCTCGTCGATCCGCTCGCCCGCGTAGGGCGCCTGGTCGTAGACTATGCCGAGCCGATCAGTCCTGGGCTGGTAGGTTGGTTTCGCCACGAACCCGGCGGTGCGCAACCGTGAGATCGCCTGCGCCTCGGTCAACCCGAGTGTCTGCGGAACCTCGACCTGACGGGGAGCTCTCGAGCCGAGAGAAACCGTGACGGCGACCGTGGAGCCCTCGGCAAGCGCGGTGCCGGCCGCCGGACGCTGAGCCATCACTTTGCCCGGCGGGAACTCGTCGCTGTAGACCTCGGTGACTGACATGACGTAGCCGGTGCTGTCGAGCGTGTTGGCCGCCAGAGCTCGCGATCTCCCGACCACATCGGGGACGACCGTCTCGGGGTCGGCGAGATCGAACGCCTCTCCAGGGGTCGCCGCTGCAGGGATCACATCGATGCGGACGGTCAGGCCGGGTTCCGCTTCGGTACCGCCCGCGGGGTTCTGGCTCACGACGGAACCCGGCGGGCGACCGGTCTGCGCGCTGAGGCGCACGTCGGCCTTGAATCCGGCTCGTTGGAGACCGGCGACCGCATCGGCCTCGCGCTTGCCGACCACATCGGGAACGACCGACGCCGCGACCGTGTCACCGTCCGAGTCGACCGTCCGCTGTGCGCTGCCCCAGTAGTTCCAAAGCAGCCACACGACGATGAGCACCACGACCGCGAACAGCAATCCATACCACGAGTTCCTGCGTGAGGACTCTTCCTGCGTATCGAAGACCTGCTCGTCCATCGACCCTCACCAATCGCCGCCGCACCGTACGTAACAGGCGCTGCGTTCGTGTCCACGTCACCAGCATACCCGCAATCGGCCGTCGCTGTCAGATGGAGGCACGGGGTCAACCGTTGGACAGCACGTCAGCGACAGCTTCGAGCATTCGAGCATTCGTTGCCAGTTTGCAGTATACGCGCCCCGGTGAACGGGTAGACACCGGCATATGGAGAAACGACCGACCGCCACGGTGCGCCTGTTCGGCGTATTGCGTGCCCTCAGGTGCGAACGTGGCCTTCCGACGACCGTGGAGTTCGCCGTAACCCCGGCGGGTACGAGCGCCCGCGATGTCGCCACGACGCTCGACCTGCCGCTCGATTGGATCGAGGGTGTGTTCGTGAACCACACCGTTTACGACCTCGGCCGCCTCATACACCCCGGTGACCGGGTGGCTTTCGTGCCGCACGGGACGCCCGGCCCTCACCGGTTCACGCTCGGACTCTATTCGGCCGGCGCGTCGACGGTCTCCTGCGATTCGAATCCCGAATCCATGGAGGAATCGGACGTTTCTGGGTAATGATAGTAGGTAACGGGCTGGCGAAACCGTCACCCGCTTTCTTGTCGTGACCGGACACGGACACGACGGGGCCGAAAGGAGATCGCATGGGTTATCTGCTTCGCGTCAACATGTCAGACCTGTCCGTGACCAGGGAGGATCTGCCCGAGTCCTGGGTTCGCTACGGAGGCAGGGCGCTTACCGCAGCGATCGTGTTCAAGGAAGTGCCTCCGACCGCTGATGCGCTCGGTCCCGGCAACGTGCTCGTGTTCGCACCCGGTACCTTCGGCGGCACCACCACCCCCAACGGCGGACGCCTGTCGATCGGTGCGAAGAGCCCGTTGACCGGCGGCATCAAGGAGTCGAACTCCGGCGGTCAGGCCGCGCACGCGCTCAGCCGCATCGGTATCTCGGCGCTCGTGATCACGGGCAAGCCGGCAGACCCCTTGGCGCTCTACATGCTCGCCATCGAGGCCGACGGTTCGACCAAGCTCACCCGCGTCGACGATTGGAGAGGCGAGGGCAACTACGAAGTCGCCGATGCCATCAAGGCTATACGCCCCGTCGATGACCGCTTTGCCACCATCACGAACGGACCCGCCGGAGAGGCGGGCATGAAAGCCGCCGGTATCGCTGTCTCGGACATGAAAGGTCACCCGAACCGTTTCGCTGGCCGCGGCGGCCTCGGTGCCGTCATGGGCAGCAAGGGCCTCAAGGCCATCGTCGTCTCGGACAAAGGGCTGAGCTACCGCGAGCATGCCGACAAGGAGGCCTTCAACGCTGCGATCCGTCGGTTCAGCGCCGCGCTCAAGGAACACCCGGTCTCCGGACAGGGGCTGCCGACGTACGGCACCAACGTGCTCACGAACATTCTTTCCGAGGCGGGCGGGCTGCCTACGCGTAACTTCTCGACGGGTTCGTTCGAGGGTGCCGAGGCGACAAGCGGCGAGCGCCAGCGCGAGATCACACTCGAGCGCGGCGGCGACGTCAAACATGGATGCCATACCGGCTGCGTCATTCAGTGCTCGCGCTACTGGGTCGACAAAGACGGGCACTACAAGACCAAGGGTCCCGAGTACGAGACGGTCTGGTCGTTCGGCGCTGACTGCGGCATCGATGACCTCGACGACATCGCCGAACTCGACCGTACCTGTGGGGACTTCGGTCTCGACACGATCGAGATGGGCGCCACAATGGCGGTCTACATGGACTCCGGTGCGCTCGCGTTCGGCGACGCCAAGGGCGCGCTCGTCGCGCTCAAGAGCATCTTCGGCGATGGCGAGCCGGGCCGCATCCTCGGCGATGGTGCCGAGGCGACAGGCAAAGCGTTCGGCGTCGTCCGGATCCCGGTGGTCAAGCACCAGGCCCTGCCGGCTTATGACCCCCGTTCGGTCATGGGCATCGGCGTGACGTACGCGACCTCGACGATGGGCGCGGACCACACAGCCGGTTACGCGGTGGCCACCAATATCCTCAAGGTCGGCGGCGACGTCGATCCCCTGAAGCCCGAAGGCCAGGTCGAACTGTCACGCAACCTGCAGATCGCCACGGCGATGCTCGACTCGCTTGGGCTTTGCATCTTCGTCGCGTTCCCGGTGCTAGACATTCCCGACGCCTTCACCGCGATCCACGACATGGCCGAGGGACACACCGGCATGAAGTGGGATGCCGACGCTCTGATGCAACTCGGCAAGGAGGTCCTCACGTTCGAGCGGATCTTCAACGAGCGGGCCGGCATGGGTGCGGCCGACGACCGTCTGCCCGAGTTCTTCCGGACCGACAAGCTACCCCCGCACAACATCGTGTTCCAGGTCTCCGACGCCGAAATGGACACGCTGTACGACTTCGTGCCCGAGACCGCCCGCACCATGGGCATCTCGTAGCACCGTCCGACGGGTCGCTTTCCACGGGCACTCCTCGGCAGTCGTCGAGGGGTGCCCATACCGGAACGCCGTCCTGCGACGGTCGGGCGCCGAGAGGAGATCTTTCCGGTGAAGGTCGACATCGCACTGTTCGCATCGCTGTCCGAGCGCCACGCACCCGACGTGCCGGGCGGCCGCACGCGCACCTACGAGCTGGCCGAAGGCACCACCATCGCCGACATCATCGAGATGCTCGGGTTGCCTGACCAGCCGCGCATCGTGTTCGTCGACGGACGCCACGCCGAGGAGAGCTCGACGCTGCACGACGGCGAGCGCCTCGCCGTATTCCCCCCGGTAGCGGGCGGCTGAGCGGTGAGCGGTCACGTACACCCGGCACCCGACCCGCTCGCGATGCCGCTGCCCGACGAGGGAGCGCTCCGGGCGCGCCTCCGCACGTCGAGCGTCGCCATCATCGGGTGTGGCGGACTCGGCAGCAACATCGCCTCGATGCTGCTGCGTTCGGGGGTCCGCACGCTCACGCTCATCGACTTCGACCATGTCGAGGAGTCCAACCTCAACCGCCAGCTGTACTTCCGCGACCAGATCGGAATGCTCAAGGTCGCGGCTCTTGCGCAGACGCTCGCTCGCATCGACCCGCACGCGTCACTGACGCTTCGGCAGGAGATCGTCACTGCGGCTAACCTCGAAGGACTCGTCGCTGGTGCGGACGTCATCGTGGAGGCCGTCGACCGCGCCGAGACCAAGGCCCTCATCGTGGAGACGTGGGCTGATCGTCTCACCCAGACCCCGCTTGTGACCGCCTCGGGGCTGGCGGGCTGCGCCTCCGCGAACTGCATCTCCACCGAAGCGCTCGCCGAGAACTGCTGGGCTATCGGCGATTTCGTTTCCGACGTGCGCGACGGCCATGCGCTGCTCTCGTCCCGCGTCATGGTAGCCGCCGCGCATCAGGCTCACGCGGTGATACGATTGCTCCTCGGCTTCGAGGGCGCGTAGGCCACCCCCGATCCGTCGTCTCAGATGACGATGCGGCCGTCCCGGACCTCGACGATCCTCTCGGCGCGCGCCGCGATGTCAAGACCGTGGGTGACCATGACGATCGTGCGTCCCTGCGCGTGCAGGTCGTCGAGGATGGCCAGGACCTCGGCTTCGGAAGCCGAATCGAGGTTGCCGGTCGGCTCGTCCAAGAGCAGCACGTCCGGGTCATTGGCAAGCGCGCGCGCGATGGCGACACGCTGCATCTGTCCACCCGAGAGCTCGTTCGCACGCGCCCGGAGCTTGTCTCCCAGACCCACCGAGCGAAGCAGCTCGGCCGCGCGTATCGATTGTTTCCGCGCCGGGGTGCCCGCGAACATCATCGCCACCTCGACGTTCTCGGCGACCGTAAGCCCCTTGAGCAGGTTGAAGAATTGGAACACGAACCCGACCCGTGTGGCCCGGAACCGCGCGAGCTGCGCGTCGGACATGCGCTCGATGTGCTCGCCGAGCACCATGACCGAACCCTTCGTGGGCCGATCCAGCCCGCCGAGAAGGTGCAGCAACGTGCTCTTGCCGTGTCCGGACGGGCCGATGAGGCACGTGAACGATCCCGGCTCGATGTCGAGGTCCACGCCGCGCAGGGCCTCGACGGGCACTCCTCGGCCGTTGTAGGTCTTGTGCACGTCGCGCAGGCTCATGACGCTACTCATAGCTGATCGCCTCCACGGGGGTCAGGCGCGCCGC
>CAMTXY010000311.1:0-1582 GCA_947085795.1 uncultured Actinomycetes bacterium
CAGCTTGAGATCCGCATGGTTCACGAAGTCCCAACCGAACAGTCCATGGTTCTGCTCCTTGAAGGCCGTCCCGACGCCGGCCAGGGCTTCGGGCCCCGCCGCGACCCCGTCGGTGAGCAGTCCGGCCTTCAGGTGGACGCTGTCCAGTGCGGTCATCTCAGCCTCCCCGCGTGGTCGGGAAGCGGCAACTCGAAGCTTCGCTTCTCGGTCTTGAGCACTATGCGCGACTCGATGTGCGAGACATCAGGAGTGGGCACCAGCGTGTCCATCAGGAAGTCGCGAAACGAAGAGATGTCCGGGGCGACGATCTTGAGCATGTAGTCGGCCGTCCCCGTGACGTGGTAGCACTCCATCACCTGAGGGCTGGCCTCCACGTGCTGCAGAAAGGTCTCCGTCGCGTCGCGGTTCTCACCGTTCGGCATGCGTTTCCTCTATCCGTGGCCTCTGCGTTCAGTGCGTCTTCTAACCGCAGTATGTGTGTTTTAGGGCGTATCATGCCGCAGGCACTGCTGACTAATCAAGCTCGGTTCCGAACCATCGCTCGGAATGAGTCTTCAGCTGTCGGCCCGAACGTTGCGAGCCCCTGCTAACCATGGCATCGAGCAGAACGCCACGAGGTAGGCTGCGGAAGAGAGGCGCGTGCGCGTCTGCTCATGCCCAACACGTTCTACGGACAAGGGGAGGGACAAGCATCCGCGCATCACGACGAGACAGTCAGACAGCACTTCCAGATTCCGGCGTGCACGCTGGCGTGAGGGCTGACCACGGCCTCGCGACAGCATCCTCACGGAGGCGCATGCTGCAACCGGGTAGGCGACGGGGTGTTCGTTGACGCAGGACACGTAACATCCGAAGTTCCCGGTCCTGCAGGGCCAGTACCTTGCGTTCATCCGGGCGTACACTCTGATTCACCGTGAACCGCCTGCGGAAGCGGACATGCAGCGGTTCTTTCGGGTGACACCGCCGTCCGTGCACGGCATGGTTCTCACTCTGGCGGAGCGAGGCTTGGTGGGGCGGACACCAGGCCGCGCGCGATCACTTCGGATCCTCGTGCCGCCGGAAGAGCTGCCACCTCTGGAGGAACCGACTGAGCATGAGGGCGCGCGAGCCGCCTGAACAACGGCGTCCAGCAGACTCGCTGCGCTCGCAGCTGACGCCTGACACGTTGTGCCCGACCTGCCACACGGCACGACATTGCCCTCCAGCACCACTCGACGCGGACGCGTTACGCTCATATACTGGGCGATGCTCCCACGCAGGCGAGGTCGCCGTGCGGGGCTCGTGTCGGGCTGTAGCGCAGCTTGGTAGCGCATCTGCTTTGGGAGCAGAGGGTCGCAGGTTCAAATCCTGTCAGCCCGACCACATGCGGCGGTAGTTCAATTGGTAGAGCATCAGCCTTCCAAGCTGATTGTTGCGGATTCGAGTCCCGTCCGCCGCTCCATTGACAATACGACGTCGTGCCGGGTACCGTATCGCTTCGTGACGCCCCGGGGTCGACGTCTCATGCGCCCGTAGCTCAGCTGGATAGAGCGGGAGACTTCTAATCTCTAGGTCGGGGGTTCGAATCCCTCCGGGCGTGCCA
>CAMTXY010000312.1:0-7314 GCA_947085795.1 uncultured Actinomycetes bacterium
GTGCCGAGGAGGCGCCCGAGCTGCGCGAGATGGCCTCGGGACACCGCGCGGCCTGCCACTTCGCCACACCGTTCCCGATCGACGTGACGCGGTAGCGACCAGTTCTGCAAGAGCGGTCAGCTCTTACGGGGTCTTCCGCGACTCGGCTACACTGCAGACGACGTCCTGCGACAGGGAGAAGACGCTGTGAGGCCTGATCCGAGTGAGAGGATCGATGGACGCGCCGTGACCGTCTGGCGGATCGCCGGCGCGGTGGGTGCGCTCGTTCCCGCGATCTGCGCGGGGGTGCTCGGGGGACTTGCGATCGCCGGTTTCATCTCAGCCCCGTTGGGCATCGCCGGGGCGGTCGCACTCATGGTGCTCGGAATCGTGATGGTCGCGGTCATTCCGAAGGTCCGCTGGATCCGTTGGCGCTACGAAGTCTCCGAGGATGAGATCTACCTGCGGCACGGATTGTGGATCCGCACACGCACGCTCGTCCCCATGACCCGCGTGCAGCATGTGGACACCAAGGCGGGCCCCCTCCTGCGAGCGTTCGGGCTTTCGAGTGTGACCGTGGCGACCGCCGGTGGCGAGCACGAGATCCCTGCCCTCTCCGATGAGGTCGCTGACCGTCTGCGGGATCGGATCGCCGTGCTCGCCCGGGTGACCGAAGATGTGGTCTGAGCCACGTCGGACCCATCCGGCCGGAGTCCTGTTCTACACGCTTCGGCACGTCGGAGCGGTGTTCACATCCACGCTCGGCTTTCTCTTCGCCGTCGTCTCGGTTCGAGCAGACCCTCGTGTGGGTTTCGGCGTGCTGTTCGCTGTCGTCGCGCTGATCCTGGCGGCGGTGGGTTCCGTCGTGCTCGGCTTGCTGCAGTGGCGCCGTTTCACCTTCATGATCGATGACGGTACGCTGCGCGTGGAGCAGGGTCTTGTGATCCGCAAGAGCACCCGGCTCACGCCGGAGCGCATCCAGTCGATTGACACCAAGGCCAACATCGTCTTTCGGATTCTGGGGTTGGTGACCGTCGACATCCATACCGCGGGACGCGGCCAGGCGCCTGAGGTCTCGATTCCGGCGCTGACCGAAGAGGAGGCTCGCGACCTGGCGGAGGCTTTGCGAGCCCGCAGGGTGACGGTATCCGTGTCGATGCCGGCCACGATGGAGGATGTGTCAGCGGACGGGGAGTCGGCCGAAGCCGGGGCGATGTCGCCCCGAACCGGGCCGACGTGGAGTCTGAGCGCGACGGAGCTGGCGATCGTGTCGGCCACATCGAACGGTGGCCCACTGGTCATGGCGGCGCTCGGCCCCGTCATCGCCGCAACAGCTACCGCGGTACTTCCGGGCTCTCCGGTCGTTGGCGCCGGTGCTGTCGGCGGATTCGTCGTGGTCGGCATGGCGGTGCTCGGGTTGGTGTCTCTTTCCGTGTTCGCGTGGTTGACCGGTGGCGTGGCCACCGCGCTGCGCTATTGGGACTTCGCGACCACGCGAACAGACGGGGAGGTCAGGGTCGAGCAGGGACTACTTCAGCGCAACACCCGAAACGTCCCGCTCGACAGGGTTCAGGCGGTTCGTCTTATCGAGGGCCCGCTTCGGCAGATGATCGGGCGGGTCACGGTCGGTGTGGACAGCGCGGGCATCGCGACCGGAAGCGAATTCGGGCCCACCGTGCTCCACCCGATGCTCACGAAGCCCGAGGCACGTCGCTTCTGCGATCTCATGGTGCCGGGACATGACGCACCGTCGCTCGTTCCGCTCCCCGAGCGCTCCCGCCGCCGCTATGTCATCCGTGCAGTCGCGCTCCCGCTTCTCGTCTTTGTGCCGGTCGCCGTGCTCGTCCCGTTCGGCTGGCTGTTGTTGCTCCTGCCGATGGGTGCAGCGGGGTGGGCCCTGCTCGCGTTCGCCGATGCGGCCTGGGGCAGGAACGATGATGTGCTCGCGATGCGGTGGCGCTCCGTCGGGCGCACCACGGCGCTGGTCAGGAGAGCGCGTATCCAGTCGATCGCGGTGAGTCAGCATCCGCTCCAACGGATCGCGGGACTCGCTTCAGTCTCGGTTCGCGTCGCGGCCAGCCCGGCGACGGCGGTCTTCACCATCCGGCACATGGAGCAGACCGATGCGGAGACGCTGCTGGACTGGGTTTCGCATGGTCGTCGACGCGTTCCCGTACAAGGCCGTCGTGCAGGTAGAGAACATGGAATCGTGACTTAGGTGACAGGTGCGGGACGTCCGTGCTGCCTCAGAATAAGAGGTAATCGAGCTACTGATGGCCTGAGCCACTTAGGATATGCTGTGAGCCATCCGGGGCAAAGGGAATCCGTTCGATGCTCGCGTTCCATGGTATACGGCTCGGAGAAGGCGACGTGGCGCCGTGTCGCAGGTGTGCTGGCGCAGGCAGCTGCGTCTGCGCCGACGTACCGGCATGCCGCCGAGATCATGCCGATCATCGATGAGGCACTGGCTGTCTCATCGGGCGCGGGCGTGTTCTTCTTGGGTCCGGAGCCTCTCGAACATCCCGAGATACGGCAGCTCATAACAGGTGCGGTTAGTGCGGGCACGCAACGCATCGGCGTGCGGACATCGGGACGGCCCCTGGCGGACGCGTCATCGGCGGACGAGCTCATCTCAGCCGGTGTCCGCGTGTTCGAGGTGTCACTCCTCGGCTCGTGTTCGGAGACGCACGATCCTCTCGCAGGTGCAGAGGGATCGTTCGCAGCCGCAGCGATCGGGGTGCGGGCCGTCCTCGACGCTGCGGAGGCTCGGGGTGTTCGAGTCGTGGTGAGGGGTCGCCTCGGAGTGTGTCGTCACACGCTGCAGGATCTGCCCGCAGCCGTCAGGCGCTTCGCTGAGATGCGGGTCACGAGCATCGTGCTCGCATGCCCCGGTACCCTTGAGTCGCGCCGGTTCGCCGAGTGGATCGCCGCGGCGTGCGACACGGGTACCGTGAACCGGGTGTGGGTCGCCGTCAGCGACCTGGCCCTCGAGACGCTTGGCGACAAGGCGCTACACGCGGTCGACGTGATCACCATGAACGAAGCGGGCTGATGAACGCCACACCCCACCAGAAGGTCGCTCTCGTCGCGATGAACTCCGTCGGCTATCACTCACTCGCCCTCGGATACGTACAGGCGTGGGCGCAGGCGGACCAGCGTCTCGTCGGCAAGAGTGGCTTCATGACGCTCGACCTGGATGTGGAGGTGGATCCGTTGTGGGTCGCCTATCGCGTGGCCGGCCTGGCTCCGGACGTCGTCGGCTTCTCGGTGACCTGCTGGAACGCCTGCGCCATCTATGATGCGTGTCGGCTCGTGCGCCAGATCCTTCCCGACACCTACATCGTGGTGGGCGGCCCCGAGGTCACACCGATCGCCGAAGAGGTCCTCGATGCTCAGCCCGCGATCGATGCGGTGGTTCGCGGGGAGGGCGAGGAGACGTTTGCGGAGCTGTTGGTGACGCTGATCAAGGGACGCTCGCCGTGGCGGGTCGAAGGGGTGACGGCCAGGCGCGACGAAGAGGTCATCTCGGCCCCCGACCGTCCGCTCATCACCGATCTCGACGCGATACCCTCTCCATACCTGACCGGGGTTCTTGAATTGGTGGAGGCAGGCGCCTACATCGAGACGTATCGCGGGTGTCCGCGCCGCTGTGGCTACTGTTTCGAGGGCAAGGGCTTCGGGCGCATCCGCTCGTTCTCCCGGGAGCGTGTCGAGGCGGAGGTCGCTCACCTGACCTCTGTACTCGGTCTCAGGTCGTTCTCGTTCATAGACCCGATCTTCAATCTCACCCGCGAGCGCCTCGAGTGGTTGACCGGGGTGATGGAGCCGCGCGCGCGTGCGGGCGTCTGTCTGCACACCATCGAGGTCGACATCGAGCGGATCGGACCGGAGGAGGCCGCGATGCTCAGGCGGGCGGGGGTCGTTTCCGTCGAGACCGGGCCACAAAGCGTCGGTGCGCGCGCCCTGGAGACGTGCCACCGGTCCTTCGACCGCGATCGGTTCGTGGCAGAACTCGACCCTGGAGTGCTGCAGATGTCCACACTGCATGTGCTGCCCGGCACGGACTTGTGGCAGCGGGCCGAGGAGGTCGGACTTTCCTACAACCCGAGTCCTCCGCACGAGGTCGTGAGCACCGGCGAGATCACCTTCCCCGACCTGCGGCGACTCGAGGTCATGGGCAACGCACTGATGAGTCACTACCGGGCGCGCGTCTAGCCCGAAGTCAGGCGGCGACGGACAGCACGGAATCCGTGTAGCACGCGCGAAACGAGTACGCTATACTCTCGTTCGTTGCGCGCCGGGTACAGGCAGATGCGGGTCGGAGTGGCGGAACGGCAGACGCGCTAGGTTGAGGGCCTAGTGTCCGCAAGGACGTGAGGGTTCAAATCCCTCCTCCGACACCAACGAGGGTACGGCGGCCCTTCCTCCAAGCGGGGAGAGCCGCTTTTTCGTTATCGGCGTGCAGTCGGCGCGCCCGTCGTCTCACGTCTGCCGGGACGGCGGTCCCAGGTACTTGAACGCCAGGATGGCGATGTCGCCTGGCGCGTGGCCACCCGAGTGCGCCTGCGCTGCTTCTACAGCGAGGTGTCAGCGGGCGAGTCGTCCGCCGCTCGCCCACGTCACACGCTACGTTCTGGTCCTCTGCGGGCGTTCGGTTATCCTGTGGAAGTCGAGGAGGGTGTGGTGTGCTCGAGTTCGAAGTGGTTTCCATCGGTGCAGGGGACGGCCTGACCTGTGCGAGGTGCGGTCCCACGCTTCCCGCACACTACGCGACCGTCGAGGATGTCGTGGCACGGCTCGATGGGGTCTGCCACGCGTGGGAGCGTGGCCCGGGGCCCAACGTGGTCCTCGGCGGCCCCGAGCCTCTCAAGCACCCGCAGCTCCCCGCGCTCGTGGCACACGCGCGCTCCGTCGGCGTGGAGCGTCTCGCGCTGCGGACTGACGCACGCGGCCTCGCTGTCGGCGACAACGCATCCGGTGCGGTCGCATCCGGGGTCCGTCACCTTCATGTGGTCGTCCTTGGCCCGGATGCACGTTCGCATGAGGAGCTCGCGGGACCGCGAGGTGTCTTGGCGGAGGCCCGCGCGGGGATGAGCGCGTTCGCGGCGGCGGCCGAACATCTCGGCGTGCCATGCGCGATCGTCGGTTGCGTGCCGGTGTGCAGGCACAACGTCGAGATGCTTCCCGCGACCGTGGATATGCTCGCACGTGAGGGGGCGCTACTCGTACACCTGGAGCTGACCGCCGATCTCGACGCAAAGCATGCGACCCCGTGGCTCGAAGCGGCGTTCAATACCGGCGTGGTCTCCGGGGCGTGGGTTCATGTGACAGGCGCGCCTCACGCGGCGATGGGGCGAGCGGCGGCAGCGCGCACACCGCTGACGCTCAGGTCGGGTGAGCAGACATGAGTGCCGCGCCGGAACTTCGCATCGCGCTCGTCGACATGAGCTGGCCCGGTTACCGTTCTCTGGCGCTCGGGTACGTCCGCGCGTACGCACAGGCTGATGCCCGTCTTGTCGGCAGAGCCGGGTTCACGATGCTCGATCTGGACAGCGACGCCGACCCGTGGTGGGTCGCGTACCGCCTCGATGCGCTGGCTCCACACGTGGCGGGGTTCTCCGTGACCTGCTGGAACGCGCGCGTTGTCTTCGACGCGGCTCGGCTGCTCGTCGCGACGCGCCCGGAGACGTTCGTGGTCCTCGGCGGTCCGGAAGTCGGACCGATCGCCGAGCGGGTTCTCGCGGATCACCCGTATGTCGGCGCCATCGTGCGCGGTGAGGGCGAGGAGACGTTCGCAGAGCTGCTCGCGGCGCTCCTGTCGGGCCGACCGTCGCACACGGTCGAGGGCGTGAGCGCCCGGGACGGCGACGTCATCGTGTCGGCCCCGGACCGGCCCGTCATCGCGGATCTCGACAGCGTGCCGTCGCCTTATCTCGCCGGTCTGATGACGCCGGTCGACGGTGCGACGTACATCGAGACCTACCGCGGGTGTCCCCGCCAGTGCGGATACTGCTACGAAGGCAAAGGCTACGGGCGCATCCGGAGATTCTCGCATGCGCGGGTCGCCGCCGAGATCTACGCGGTGGCTACGACACCGGGCGTGCGCTCCTTCTCCTTCATCGACCCGGTGTTCAATCTTACCGAAGAGCGCATGATCTGGCTCTCGGACATGCTCGCGCCCTACGCCGCCGATGGAATTCGACTTCACACCATCGAGGTCGACATCGAACGCATAGGGCCTGAACAGGCGGCGCTCCTTCGCCGCGCCGGCGTCGCGAGCGTCGAGACGGGTCCACAGAGCGTTGGCGTCGTGGCGCTCGAGGTGTGCGGCCGATCGCTCGAACCAGGGCGCTTCGCCAGCGGGGTCACCTCCTGCCGGGCTCAGGGGATTCGGGTGGAGTGCGACCTGATCGTCGGTCTACCCGGGGACACGATGGCCGATGTGATGGCGGGTCTTCAGTTCGCGCTGTCACTCGACCCCGGTAAGATCCAGATATCCACCCTGCACGTCCTCCCTGGCACCGATCTGTGGGAACGTGCCGAGGAGCTCGGCCTCGTGTACGACCCGCATCCACCGCACGAGATCATCCGCACCGCGCAACTCCGGTTCGCGGAGCTGCGGCAAGCCGAGCTGTTCGGTATGTCTCTCGCCCGTCTATACGCTGCCCGGATTGGCCCCGAAGACCGAGGAGCGAACACGTGAACGTATCTCGAAGAGCTCAGGCGCTGCGACCGTTCGTCGTCATGGACGTGGTCGCGCGCGCCAAGGAACTGGAATCGAGCGGACGAGACATCGTCCGGCTCGAGATCGGCGATCCCGACCTGCCGACGCCGGAGGTCGTGATGCGTGCGGCCGAAGCCGCGATGGAGGGCGGGGAGACCGGGTACACGCAGTCCGCAGGCCTGCCCAGCCTTCGTAGTGCGGTGGCGGCGCACTATCGGGCCAGGTACGGGGTCGACGTCAGCTCCGACCACATCGTGGTCACGCAGGGGACGTCGCCTGCGATGCTGCTCCTTTTCGGTGCGGTGCTCGATCCGGGCGACGAGGTGGTCCTCGGCGATCCGTGCTATCCGGCGTATCCGAACTACGTCTCGTTCCTCGGCGGGCGGGCGGCGCACGTTCCGTTACGGGCTGCCGATGGCTTCCGGTTCCGTGTCGACGAGATCGAGGCCGTGCTGACCCCGCGTACGCGGGTCATCGTGATCAACTCGCCCGCCAACCCCACCGGTGCGGTGTTGCCGCCGGAGGATCTGCAGGCGCTCGCCTCGCTCGCCGAGCGGCATGGTCTGTGGATCGCCAGCGACGATCTCACCAAACAGCGTGACCGATGCAAC
>CAMTXY010000313.1:0-3278 GCA_947085795.1 uncultured Actinomycetes bacterium
ACCTGCGCGGCCACATCCGAAACGTGAGTGCTTGGCATCAGGGGGTGCCGGTTCGGAGCGTCGCCTTGACATACGCCCTCTAAGATGCGACGCACGGCAGCAAACAGCTGCTCCCGGCTGCATTCGAGGGCAGAGCAGTCAACCCAAACGACACGATTTCCGATAGCCTGTGCCAGCTGCGCCGCCAAGACACTCTTCCCGTACCCAGTCGGACCAGTCAACACGACGACCTGCTCTGTGGCACGGCTAATCGCTGCGAGCAGCCTACTCCGAGGCACTGTAGGGCCAAAATCTGGAACACGCCCGTCCGCGTACTGCATTGCCCGCCCCCCAGGTCGAGCGAATCTCCACTGCATACGTCCTAGCGGATATGTCTTAACGGAATCTAACCGATATCACGCTGTCTCTGTCTGATCATGCATACGCGCGAAGATGTATAGCCCGATTCCCATCGACAGCAGCACGTCTCCGAGACTGATCAACCCCCTGTGCCAGGCCGGCCCAGGTACAGGTATCACGTCTGCAAGCCACAGCAGTGTCGAATCGATTCCCGCTGGTACATGGAGCCACGATTTCGCAATCGCAGCGTCCACCGCCTCGAGCTGCGCGCCCACTATCTCGGCGTTTGCGACCAAGACCGGCATCCCGGAATTCATCGTTACGACTAAGATGTTGAGCGCGAACCCCGTCGCGACGAGAGCAAAGCCGGGTTCCCGCACGTTGAGCATCGCGAGCACCAAACACCCGATGGCAGGCACCGTCCAGAATACGCGAAGCAACACCGTTTCGGACAACTCAAGCGGCAGTCGAGGAGCCAGCACTTGAACGGCCAACAAAGCGACGAACAGCCCGGCGCCCCGCAGTCGGTGATTGGCGAGAGCAGTCAGGCTGCCGCGCGTCAGCAGTCCGACGACGATACCGAGAACAAGCCCGTCCAACAGAATCACGGGCGGCTCCGTCCGGACAGAGCCTGCTCCAGGGCGTGCAGAACCCGCATCGAGTGCGCGCCCCCTTTACCCGACCGCATACGGGCGAGACGGTCCGTCTCCGGAACCCCTTGGAGCATCAAGTCGTCGTAGTTCGACGCCGCTCTTATGATCTGCGCCATGAGTAGCTCATCAGTCTCGATTGCAGGCGACATCTCCGGTTGAGCCGCCTGAAGCCTGACGACCGGCGCCAGATCGGACAGGAAATCCACCTGTGCCACGATGTCGGCTCCCCGCTGCGCTATGAGACGCTGCGTGCCGGTGGCGTCCGATTCATCAGCGGGTACGTTCAGACCGAGACGGCCGACATCATGAAGCAACGCCGCTAGGGAGACTCGCTCCATCTGGCGGCTACTCAGCCCCATCTTCCTGCCGACAAGGGCGGCCAGACTAGCGACTCGCTCCGCATGACCCTCTCTGCCGGCAAACTGCAACTCCGAGAGCCGAGCGAGCGCCGATATCGTGCGCATGTAGGCGGAGCGGATACCCAACAGCAATCCGAAGCTGTGCTGCATCAACACCATGAGCAGGGCCAGGATCGGGACCACCATGACACCGAGTCCCGAGTAGGTGATAGCCATGACGATGCCTACAGAGACCTGACTCAAGTACAGTGCGCCGAGAAGTCGGATCAGGCCCGCGAGCGCATCTGAAATGCTTGAACCAGACGCACAACCCTCTATGTACAGGAAACCGAGCATGTCGACCAGCGAATACAGGATTCCACACAGACCGCCGAACACGAGAATCTCCAGGTTCTTGTCGGAGACACCGGCCAACGAGCTTGACACCTGAAACACCGATGCGACAGCGAATACGGTCAAGATCCGCCTGCTGATGTCGATGGCTGGCATCCGCGGAGTGTCCCCCGGTTGAGTCAACAAGAGCGACAAACCCGCCCCGATAGCCAGGCTGATGGCGGCGATCTCGGGTGTGAGCAGGACGATAGCCGCTGTGGCGACACCTGCGTCGGTTCTGAGACTGCTTCCGCGGGCGAGAGTCAAGGGTAGCGCGTCCAGTACTGCGAAGCCGGCTGACACCATGGCCAGTAGGAGCAGGTCAACTTCCCCGGAAACGCGATACTCCTTGATGACCAGAAGTGACAGTGCCGCCCCGAGGACGACCACCGCAGTGAGTCTCGCGCTACGCACGGGCGGTCCCCTCGCATTCGGATAGGCCGGTAGCAGGCTCAAGCACGCCTTCCGCGACCGCGTCTACGAACGCCTCAACGCACATTGGATCGAGCTGATCCCCGGCAGAATCCCGCAACTCTTTGATTGCTTCGTCGAAGGAGAGTGCCGCACGATACAACCGGCTAGATGTCATGGCGTCAAAGACATCGGCGACGGCGAGTATGCGTGCGCCGAGAGGAATATCATCGCCGGAGAGTCCCGAAGGATAGCCATTCCCGTCGATGCGCTCGTGGTGAGCGGTCACGTATGGAGCGATGTCGCTGAGAAACTCGATTTCCTCGAGGATGAGTGCAGCGGTCCTAGGATGTTCCCGCACGGCACAGAATTCTTCCGTGCTTAGTTTCCCGGGTCTACTCAGAGTCTCATCGCTCACCGCTACTTTGCCTATGTCGTGAAGAAGGGACGCCCACTCAACTTGTTTCGTCTCTCGTTCGTTCAGTCCAAGTCGCCCCGCGATGATTCCGGCATACGATGCAACTCTCTCCGTATGACCTCTCGTATACGGGTCTTTCGCTTCCAGCGCCGCGACAAGAGAGCGTACTGTGCCGATATACGCTTCTTCCTGCTGCCGGTAGACACGAAAAGTCTGTCGCGAAACAACAAAGGGCAGAGCAAGCAGCGGTAGATACAGAAGCCCTGCAACCGCCACCAGCTGAGCAAGCACGAGGCCCAAAAGAGTCAGGACGAGCAGGCTTCTGACGTAAGTCGCCCAAAAGCTCTGCCAGACGCGATACACCGCTACCTCACTGTGTAGCGCGATCGCGACAATGACGAGGGCTATGTTCACTGCGGCGTACACAGGCGCCGCTGCGATGGCTGGGAGTATCCACTGCGCAAACTCGGGGGGCGCATGCCCTGGGGTGTAGAGCGGACTCCCGCCGGCTGCGGTGTACACTAAGCCCGCAGCTGCCGCAGCCAAGCCAAGTTGCGCAACGTTGAACAAGAGGCGATGCGGGGGCTTCTTGCTGGCCAAGTCCTCTGGAGGGACTGCGCCTGCGATAGCGACTAGCACACCGGTCAGCGGACCACCCAGCAGTATAGCTGAGTAGGCGATCAGATCGGAAGAGCACACGTCTGAACTCCAGTCACGCTTGAACGC
>CAMTXY010000314.1:0-2868 GCA_947085795.1 uncultured Actinomycetes bacterium
ACACAGGACAAGATGGGCACCATCATCCCCGTTGAGATCACGGTCTACGAGGATCGCAGCTTCACCTACATCCTCAAGACCCCGCCTGCGGCCGTACTGCTCAAGCAGGCCGCCGGCATCGAGTCGGGCTCGAGCGCCCCGAATCGCACCAAGGTCGGGACGGTGACGCGCGCGCAGGTGCGCGAGATCGCGGAGACCAAGATGGTCGACCTCAACGCCGACGACGTCGACGCCGCGATGAAGATCATCGAGGGCACGGCGCGTTCGATGGGTGTGACGATCGAGGAGTAGGAAGTCGTGCGGCCGATCGGCCGCACCTGATGTGGGAGGGCCGGCGTGGCCCGCTGACCACGAGGAGGCACCATGAAGCAGAGCAAGCGCATGCGCGAGGCGGTCGCGAAAGTCGACCGCAACGTACTCTACACTCCGCTGCACGCCGTCAAGCTCGCCAAAGAGCTTGCGACCGCCACGTTCGACGAGACCGTCGAAGTCCACCTTCGGCTCGGGATCGATACCCGTCAGGCCGACCAGCAGATTCGCGGCAGCGTGTCGCTGCCGCATGGCACGGGCAAGACCGTGCGCGTCGCCGTGTTCGCCGAGGGGGACAAGGCGCGTGAAGCAGAGGCCGCAGGCGCCGATGTCGTCGGAAGTGATGATCTTGTCGAGAGGATCCAAGGCGGCTTCCTCGATTTCGACGCGACGGTGGCGACCCCCGACATGATGAGCAAAGTCGGTCGCCTCGGTAAGATCCTCGGCACGCGCGGTCTGATGCCGAACCCGAAACTCGGCACCGTGACCATGGATGTCGCACGCGTGGTCGCAGAGCTCAAGGCGGGCCGCGTCGAGTACCGCGCGGACAAGTTCGGTATCGCCCACGTCGGCATCGGCAAGGCGAGCTTCGACACCGCTGCGATCATCGAGAACTACGCGGCCGTTATCGATGAGATCGTGCGCGTCCGGCCTTCCTCGAGCAAGGGCAAGTACATCAAGTCGATCACGCTCACCACGACGATGGGTCCCGGGATCAAGATCGATCCCGGTAAGATCCGCGATCTTCTCGAAGAAGAGTAGGTCGACACGTTCGATCCCTCGCAGAGAGTCTGGGGGGAGTCTGGGGTTGCGCAAGCTCCCGGTGTTGTACATACTGGCTTGCGCGTTGTCAATCTCATAGTGTGTGCACGACCGACTGCCTAAGACAGCAGGCGCCCGGGCTCCCGGGCTTGATGGACCAGAAGCTATGCAGGTCCGCCCGCCGAGGTGGAAGCCCACCGGAACGTGACCGTTACGGTGAACGAATGACGATGAATCGTTCGTGGCCTCCGCTGCTGTATGGCGGGGGCCACGTTGTATTTCATCGGGACTCTTCTCGAGGCGTGGCCCGCGTTCGAAGCTCCGTGCAGGTGCTTCACACGGCTCACGCACACCGGGAAAGGAGGGAAGAGTATGCCAAAGGAATCCAAGGTCTCGGCCGTCGCGGAGATCAAGGGGAAGCTCACAGGCTCGGTAGGCGTCATCATGGCCGACTACCGCGGCCTTTCGGTCAAGGAGATGCAGGAGCTGCGCTCCAAGGTCCGTGAGTCCGGTGGCGATATGAAGATCTACAAGAACACGCTCACAGAGATCGCCATTCGCGAACTTGCGCTCCCGAACATGGACGCGTTCCTCGCCGGCCCGACAGCGTTCGTCTTCACACAGGCGGATCCGGTCGGCCCCGCCAAGGCGCTCGCCGACTTCTCGAAGGGCCATCCGGCGCTCGAACTCAAAGGCGGGTACGTCCAGAACGCGATTATGGACGCCGCAGGCATCGAGGCGATCGCTTCGTTGCCGTCGCGCGACGAGCTCATCGCCAAGCTCATGGGCACCATGCTCAACCCGGTCCGCGGCTTCATGGCCATGGCCAACGCCCCGGCGGGTGCGTTCGCGCGCGTTGTCCGGGCGGTCGCCGATCAGAAAGCGGCTGCATAGAACGTGTCCCTTCCGTACGTACAGGTATCATGCGCCGCACGTGGCGGCGCAGACGTGAAACGACAAGGAGATAGGCACAATGGCTAACATCACTCGTGAAGAGGTTCTGGAGTGGGTCAAGAACGCACCCGCGCTCGAGCTCGCTGAGCTCGTCAAGGAGATGGAAGAGGTCTTCGGCGTGTCCGCCGCAGCCCCGGCCGCGGTCGCTGCTGCCGCCCCGGTCGCTGATGCCGCCGATGAGGTCAAGGACAGCTTCGACGTCGTCCTAGCCAACGCCGGCGACAAGAAGATCCAGGTCATCAAGGCCGTGCGTGAACTCGACGGAAGCCTCGGCCTGAAGGAGGCCAAGGAGCTCGTCGACGCGGCCCCCAAGGCGGTGCTTTCCGGTGTAAACAAGGAGAGGGCCGAGCAGGCCAAGGCCAAGCTGGAGGAGGCTGGCGCGACCGTCGAGCTCGCGTAAGCGCTCGAAACGGTGTCAGGCTTAGAGCGGCGCATCCCGGTGCGGGGACGTGCGCAAAAGGGATGATGGACGGTCGGATCCGAGGGTGGGAGTCCGGCCGTCCACCGGCCCTCGAAAACCTCAACCTCAACCTCAGGCGACCTCAACCGGACTCTTGCGCGAGGTTTAGCGTTTGGGTATTGTGATAGTTTGCGATTATTTGTATCACGCCGCGTCCTTTAAGGAGGAATCGCCTGGTGCCCCGTGGACAAGGTTCCCCCGTCATCAGCGCTGGCCTTCGCCAGCGCCGTACCTTCGCAAAGATTCCAGAGATACTCGAAATCCCCAACCTCATAGCGATTCAGAGAGACAGCTTCGAGTGGTTCCTCGAAGAGGGCCTGCGCGAGACGTTCGCCGACATCTCCCCGATCGAGGATTTCACCGGGACGCTCGCGGTCGAGTTC
>CAMTXY010000315.1:0-1783 GCA_947085795.1 uncultured Actinomycetes bacterium
CAGACGTGTGCTCTTCCGATCTAACTTCGAGGCCGGCGGCGGCGAGGTTCTCGGCACCGAGAAGTCGACCGACAAGGACACCGACTTCAACGCGCTGGTCACCAAGATCAAGGGCGTCAACCCTGACGTCATCTACTACGGCGGCATCTACAACGCCGGTGCGCTCTTCGCCAAGCAGGCCGCTGAGGGTGGCTATGCGGGCGACTTCTTCTCGGGCGACGGCATCTACAGCCCTGACTACATCGCGCTGGCCGGTGCCGCCAACGCCGAGGGCGACTACTGCACCTCCGTTGGTCTGCCGCTCGACCTCCAGCCGAAGGGCGAGGACTTCAAGGCGAAGTTCGCCGCGAAGTACGGTGACGAGGAGATCCAGGCCTACGACACCTACGCCTACGACGCCGCCTACGTGATCCTTGAGGCTATCAAGGTCGTCGCCGCGGATCTCGGCGCGGCTGAGCTTGTCTCGGCCGAGGGCAAGACCGCGATCATCGATGCCGTGGCCGTCACGAGCATCGAGGGCATCACCGGCGCCATCGCGTTCGATGACGCTGGCGACACCACCAACAAGGCGATCACCCTGTACGTGGTCAAGGACGGTGCCTGGGTCGCGTACGAGTAAGTAGCATCCACGCAGTCCCGTAAGGTGAAAGGGACCCGGGCGAGCGGCACCATCCGCTCGCCCGGGTCCTTGTGGGAACGGACGTTTTCCCGCCGTAGGACTGTTATGCATCCGGGAACGCGGACGCTTTCCCGCCGCAGGACTCTCATGCATCCGGTAGAAGACAGGCGGAACACTCGTGGCGATCGACATTTTCGGTCAGCAGCTCGTGAACGGGGTGACCCTCGGAGGGATGTACGCGCTCATCGCGCTGGGCTACACCCTTGTATACGGCATCATGCTGATGATCAACTTCGCGCACGCCGAGATGTTCATGGGTGGCGCGTTCGTAGGGCTCTTCACGTTCAACTTCCTGACACGCTTCGAGTTCCTCACCAGCTCGGGCTTCGGGCTGGTCGCACTATTCGTGTTGACATTCCTCGTCGCGGGCGTCTCCATCGGTACCCTCGGCGTGTTCATCGAACGGGTCGCGTATCGCCCGTTGCGCAATGCGCCGAGGCTCGCAGCGCTCATCTCGGCGATCGGCGTCTCGATCTTCCTGCAGCAGGCTGTCCTGCTGTGGATCACCGCACGCTCGCTGCCGTTCCCGAACCTTGTGCCTCGGGGCGGGCTGAATTTCGGCGGCGTGACGATCAGCAACATCCAGATCATGATCGTCGTCTCATCGATCGTCCTGCTCGCGTTCCTCGACACATTCGTCTCAAGGACCAAGATAGGCAAGGCGATGCGGGCCACGTCGCAGGACCGTGAGGCCGCCGGCCTCATGGGTATCGATATCAACCGCGTCATCGCGGTGGCGTTCTTCGTCGGTCCCGCGCTCGGTGCGGCGGCCGGCATCTTTTCGGGCATCTACTACGGCTCGATCAAGTTCGACATGGGATTCATCCCCGGTATCAAGTCGTTCACCGCCGCAGTCATCGGCGGTATAGGTAACCTGCGCGGCGCCATGCTCGGAGGGTTCCTGCTCGGAATCCTCGAGTCGATGGCGGCCGGTTACCTCAGTTCGGCCTACAAGGACGTCATCGCGTTCGCGATCCTGATCCTCGTGCTCATCTTCCGCCCGGGCGGCCTGCTCGGCGAATCCGTCGTGGAGAAGGTGTAGGCCATGGGCGGCAAGATCGGAAGAGCGTCGTGTAGGGAAAGAGTGTACGAGACTGAGTGTAG
>CAMTXY010000316.1:0-3834 GCA_947085795.1 uncultured Actinomycetes bacterium
GTCACCCGAGCTGACGACCGCGACGGTCTCGCCCGCTGCGGCTGTCTCGATGGCGCTTCGCGCGCGGTCCACCTCGGCGCGCATGCCCGACCCCAGCGTCCGGGCGTCGCCGATCAGCCCCGCCACCATCGTGAGGTAGGGCTTGTAGCCGACGACGACGTCAGCCGAGCGCAGCGCGTCCTCGGCGACGGGCGTCAGGTGGGTGGCCGGCCCGGGACCGATGCCGACGAGGAGCAATCGTCCTCGGCGACGGCCACCGTCACTCCCTGACGCGCCGTCGGGGGCGCCAGCAATCTCGTGTGTGCGTCGGCCAGCAGAGCTGATGGGACACATACGGCAGCGACTCCTATCACTTCCTCGGCGAAGGTAGGCTCGCGAAGAACGTCCTGTAGCGTGCGGATGCGCTCGCGCGAGACGATGCGCACCGGCACGCCAAGGACGTCTGCGGCTTCGCGGACGCCGACTTCGTCGGCTTTCAGGTCGATGGTCGAAAGTGCGCGCACATCGGCGCGCCTGCGATTGGCTGCGGCAAGCGACTCGTCGATAGCGGCGAGCACGGCCTCGCGCGTCACGCCGCGCCGGCTCCCCACGCCGAGCACCACGCCGCGGCGCGCCTCGGTGCCGGTGGTGACGACGGGGATGGCGCCGGTCAGCTCGGCCAGGTGCTGGGCGAGATCGTTGGCACCGCCCTCGTGGCCGGAGAGCAGCGAGATCGCGAAGCGTCCCGAGTCGTCGAGCACCGCGACGGCTGGGTCGGCGAGCTTGCTCGCGACCCACGGCGCGATCGAGCGCACTACGATGCCGACCGCCATAACCGCGACGATCGCCGCTTGGTCGGCCCACAGCTCGCCGACAAGGTCGCGCAGCGTGCCCTCGTAGACGCGCGCGTCAGCGTGCAGCCCTGCGCGCGGAGCCCACAGCGTGCCCTCGGGGAGCGCCGACGCGATGCCTGCAGCGAGGCCAGCGCCTTCCTCGGCGACGAAGATGACGGCGACGGGTCCGGTTCGCGTGAACCTCACGAGGCCTCCTTAACGTCGATGCTCGCTCCCGCGAGCGCGTCGAGCAATTGCGCATGCGTACGCGGCTCGGGAGTGCCGGGCGCAATCAGCCCCGCATCGAGCGCGGTGTTGTAGATCTCGGCGACTCGAGGATGCGCCAGGTCGTGGCGCATGAACATCGGAAACGCCGTCGAGAACTCGCGCGCCTCGCACGAGCCTACCAAGCGTCCGCGATGTAGCACCTCAGCGCGGTCGGCCCACGCATAGGCGAGGTCGATGTCGTGCGTCGAGAGAACGATCGTCATGCCGTCGGCGTGCAGGCGCGCGAGCACGCCGAGCAACTCCTCGACCGCGGCCGCGTCGAGCCCGGCCGTCGGCTCGTCGAGCAGGAGCACCTCAGGCCGCATGGCGAGTATGCCCGCGATGCAGACCCGCTTCTTCTGTCCGAACGACAGCGCGTGCGCGGGGATGTCGGCGTGCTCGGCCATGCCGACGCTGGCGAGCGCCTCGGCGACCCGCGTGCGCACGACATCGAGATCGAGCCCGAGATTCATCGGCCCGAACGACACGTCCTCGGCGACACTCGCCGAGAGAAGCTGCGAGTCGGGGTTCTGGAAGACGAGCCCGACCCGGGAGCGAAGCCGCTTGAGGTCGGCCGCGCTCCGACCGAGCGGCTCGCCGAACGCGCGAATCTCGCCGGAACTCGGCGTCAGCAACCCCAGCAGGTTGAGCAGCAGCGTCGTCTTGCCCGACCCGTTGGCGCCGAGCAGTGCCACGCGTCCGCCTCGGCGGACGCGAAGCGTCAGGTCGACCAACGCGGAGCGTCCATCCGGATATCGGTAGCCGAGCGCGACCGTCTCAAACACCACATCACTCATACCAAGATCCCCGGAACAAGGGTGGCCGCCACGACGAGCGCGACACCGAAGGAGGACGCAATCGCGAGCTGCCCGGGCACCCCGTCGCGCTGAGGCTCGAGGAATCGCAGCTCGTCGCCGCCCGCGCGGGCCAGACTGGCCTGATGCATCACGATCGAACGCCGCCACGACTCGATGGCGAGCAGCGCGACTGCCGTGCCCATCGAGCGAATCCGATTCCGCCACGACGAGTAGCCAAGGCGCGCTGTTTGCGCCTGACGCATGTCGTTCACGGCGTCGGACAGCACGAACAGCGAGCGATAGCAGATCGTCATCATCTCGACGAGCGTCGTCGGAACGTGGAGGCGCCGTGCGAGCGAGATGACGTCGGTCATCGGCGTGGTGAGCGCCAGGAACAGCGTCGCCGACAGCGCCGCCAGCGACCGCGAAACCGCAGCGACCGCGATCGCTCCCTGCTGGGGCTCGACGACGAGCGAAACGGGCAGCGGCCCGCCGCCGAGTCGTACCGAGACCGCGAGGGTCACCGCGCTCACCATAAGGAACGCCCACGGGATCGTAGCGACTTTGGCGTAGGAGCGCGCCGGCACGCCTGCCCCAAGAACGGTCACCGTACCGAGCGCCGCCGCCACCGCAAACGACCCGACCGGCGGGTGCGCGACGAAAGCAGCGACCATACCCAGCGCGGCGAACGCCGCTTTGGCGTCGACGGATACGGCCCGCCAGCGGTTGCCGTACGCATACCGCTCGGTGAGCATCATGCGTCGGCACTTCGGACCGTGCGTTTGCGCCCCACGGAAAGCCCCACATAGTAGCCGAGGAACCCGCAGCCCAATCCAGCCTGTACTGCGAACAGCAGGGAGGCGATCTCACCGCTCGGCGGGGTCCAAATCGGCTCGAACCAAGGCTGGTAGCCCGGCGAGATCGTGCCGATGAGCGCTGAGGCCTTGTCGTCTGCACCGAGGAAGATGTCGCCTTCTGCCGGCGTCTTCACGATCACGAGTGGCACTACCGCGAGCGCGACGACTATCAGGAGCATGATGATGTCCTTGCGCTTCATGATACGACCTCCTTTGCGCGACGAAAGCCGAGGTCCGCAAGCACGGCGGGGTCGAAACGCAGCAGCGCGTTGAAGACCACGGCCGTGAGCAGCCCCCCGCTAATCGCGAGTGGTACCTGCGTCACCGCGAACACGCCCGCGAACTTGACAAAGGACGCCACGAATCCACCGTTCGCGTCGGGGAACGTGATCGCGAGCTGCACCGATGTCGTCACATACGTCGCCATGTCGCCGAGCATCGCCGCAGCGAACACGGCGACCGCGTTTGAGCCGCGAAGGCCGCGCACCAGCCGGTAGACGCCGTAGGCGACGAACGGACCGACGACCGCCATTGAGAACGTGTTCGCGCCCAGCGTCGTGAGACCGCCGTGCGCCAGCAACAGCGCCTGGAAGAGCAGCACCACCATTCCGAGCGGCGCCATGACCCATGGCCCGAACAGGACCGCTCCCAGTCCGGTGCCGGTCGGGTGCGAACAGCTGCCCGTCACGCTCGGCAGTTTGAGCGCTGAGAGCACGAACGTGAACGCGGTCGCCGCGCCAAGCAGCATGCGCTGCTCGGGCCACTCACGAATCACACGCCTCAGACGGACCAGTCCGTAGCCGACGAACGGCGCCGAGACGACCGTCCACCCGACGGCCTGCTCGACAGGCAGGAAGCCTTCCATGATGTGCATCTCGGTTCCTCTCTTCTTGTTCGACGGCCTTCCGATAACCGTGCGAGAACGTTGGGTGATAGAGCAGCGAGCGCTGTTCGCTCGCGCCGGAGAGCGCGGCGCCGACGAGAATCATCGCCGTGCGGTCGATGCCCCCCTCGGTAAGCGCAGAGGCGAGCGTGGCCACCGTGCAGCGCACGACGCGCTGCTCGGGCCACGACGCGCGCTGGACGATCGCGGAGATCGGA
>CAMTXY010000317.1:0-18121 GCA_947085795.1 uncultured Actinomycetes bacterium
AGTTCAGACGTGTGCTCTTCCGATCTGAATCGAGTCACCCGATTGGCTCGCGTCCTCGGCGGCGTCCCGGCCGCGCACCTTCAGACGACTGGGAGCGACGGCTTCAAGTGCGGACTCCGCTGCGGCTTCCGAGAATCCGGCCGACAGCATGGCGGCGCCGGCCGCATCGAGGACCTCGTCGCGCTCCGCCAGAGAGATCAGCGCGAGGTTGCGTATCGCACGCGTCAGCCCTTCCGTGGCCGCAGTGTTCTCGGCGACACCCTGCACGAGGATCCCGCAGACCTCGTCCACGTCCATCTGCCGCACGACGCGGGCGACCGCCTCGTCCCCACGCGCCTCGGGAAGCAGCCGTTCGGCTAGAACGGCACGTCGGATCTCGGGATCGAGCGCGAGCACCGCCTCGGCCAGATTCCGATACAGCAACGAGCGCTCCTCGGGCGCCGCCCGGGACGCCGTGCGAGCGAGTTCCTCGATATTCAGACCTCTCAGCACTTCAGCGGGGTCGCGTCCGCGTCCCATCAGGGTCTCCGAGAAGTACCTTCGCAGCGTCTGCCCGTCGCCGATGACACGCACGAGCAGGCGCTGGTCTCGCGGCCTCCCCCCGAGCGCCGCAGCGACGATCTCGTCGATGCGCGGAACGGTCGGGGGCCACGGCTCCTCGTCGACGTACGCGAGGTCGCCCTCCGCGTGCCCTGCCTCGACGATGCGTGTCGAGGCCTCAGTCACGGTGACGGTGTCCACGCCGCAGTCCCACAGGCGCGTCTCGAACCCGCCCGACGCGACAAGCTCCGCAGGTGATATCGTGAGCGTCTCGAGGAACGTGAGTACGTCCTGCTCCGCAACATCCGCGTGGAATCTCACATCGGCCAGCCGCCGGTTGTACAGCTCTTGGGCGAACGACTCGAACGCCTGTTGGCCCTCGAACACGATCGCGTCTTCATAGGCCAGCCCGGTCTTGCGCACCGACAGCCGCATCTCGGCACGGTTCTTGAGCACCTCACCGAGGATGGCGACGACCTCGTTCGCGTTCTCGCGGGGGATGCTGCTCGCCACCGGGTACAGCCTGACCGCCTTCATGGTGATGACAAGCTGCTTGACGAACCGCTCTACGACAGCCGGTACCTTCGACGTATCCATGGAGCCGACGGTCACCCTCGCCCTCCCTTATCGCTGCAGCGGCACCGCAGCCGCGAACGGTCGTGTTCGTGCGAACGGCTCCATTATACGGGAGGGCGGGCAGGCGGATGGTATCATTCGCCGCATGACCGACCGCCCGACACGAATCGTGCTCGCATCGGCCTCCTCGCGACGCAGGCGGTTGCTCTCGTGGCTCGGCCTTCCCTTCGATGCCATGGCCGTCGAAACCGCCGAGTCGCTCGACTCCCCCCTCGCGACCGATCCGCCCGCGCTCGCGGTTTCCCTCGCCGAGGAGAAGATGGCTGCGGCGCTTCTTTCGACTCGCGACGACACGCTCGTGCTGACCTTCGACACGATCGTGGTGCTCGACGGCGAGCTTCACGGCAAGCCGACGGACGAAGCGGATGCCTGGCGGATGCTCAGGACGTTGTCCGGACGCACCCATCAGGTGGTGACCGGCTGTTCGCTTCAGTTCCCGGGACACGCGGGTTTCCGCAACTTCGCCGTCGTCACCGACGTGCGCATGCGCGAACTGCCGGACCACCGCATCGAGGCGTGGATGGCTCGCGGCGAGTTCATGAGCTGTGCAGGCGCGTACAACATCGAGGGGCAGATCGCCGACGTCGCCGTCGATGAGTGCTACCAGAACGTCGCCGGGCTACCGCTGTGCCACCTCTACACCGCGCTGGCGGGCGGCGGAGCGGCGGGCTGTGCGGGTGCGATGCCGACGATGCCGGTCGCGCGCTGCGACGCGGCGTTGGGCCGGACGTGTCGACTCGGACCGCGCGTGACGGGCGGCGCAGGCTAGGAGCCTGTCGTGCTCCTGCGCGCCACGACGATGACGCTCTCATCCCGATCGATGTCGAGCGGCGCGCGCTCGTGGTCCCCGAACACATCGACGTCGCGGAACCCGGCCGCCCGCAACTCGCGGTCGAGAACCTCGAGGGGTAACGCGGTGTGTGCCGAACGGCGGTGCGAGAGGTCCCACGCTCCGTCCGGTCCGCGCACGAGCGTGACGAAATCGAAGTCGAGGAACTCCTCGCCGGCCGGGTAGTCGATGACGCGCAGGAAGACCCTCGTTCCCTCGGGTGCGTCGCGCAGCACGGGCGGGATGACGCGGGGCCTCGACGCGAGCAAGCGCGCGTGGTTGAGCAGGTGCAGCACGACCACGCCACCGGGCCGCAGGACCGCCGCGAAGTCCCTGAGGGCCTTGCGCAGCCCCTTACGGCCCTCGACGTGCGGCAGGGCGTTACCGGTGCATACGAGCGCGTCGGCCGACCCGAGTCCGAGCGAAGCGAGCTGTCCGAATCCGCCGCGTGAGAGCCGCACCGTCCCGCCCGCTTCGATCAGCGACTCCGCAGCCGCCTCGATGTTGACTGTGGCCTGCGCGAGCATCGACTCGTCCGGATCGACGGCGTCCACGCTCATACCCCACTGCGCGAACATGACCGAATGGCGCGCACTGCCGGCGCCCACATCGATGACCGAACGGGCGTCGGCGATCTTCAACGCCCAGCGGAAAAGCGGGGCCTCGCGGGCCAGACGCTTGTCCCAGTCGACGAACTGGTCGTAATCGGACGCCGGAGCGACCTGTGCCTCCTCGGCCATGGGTAGCCTCCTATACTCGTCGAGGCGGAAGATGCGCACGGCGTTGCCGCGCATGACGGCGTCGAGATCGGCCTTCGAGACACCGATCTCCTCGAGCGTACGCTGCTGCATGTAGCGTATCCAGGTGCGGTACGGCGCGGTCGTGCTGCTGTCCGTGCAAGACCACCTGCTGGGGACCGAGCGCGGGCAGGCATCGCTCGAAGAGCGAGCGTCATCCTGGGCACCTGGTGGTCGAGCCAGTTGTTGGTACCGCTCGAATCGGCGCACACGTTGCCGCACTGGTAGGCAACGCGCAGCACGCTGTCGAGCCATCCGGCGCCGAAGTGCGCGACCACGAAGGTGATCTCGGGGAAGTCACGCGCGACGGGGCTCAGATCGATCGGGTCGGCGTAGCGCAGGTCGCCTTTGGGATCCACGGTCACGCCGTAGGGCACGATCATCGCCGCGCGAAGTTCGGCGGCCATCTCGCGTTCCAGCAGTTCGGGAGCGCACGGGTCACGCGGGTCGATGTACGCCAGCGCATGCACGTGCCCGTTGGCCGCCGCGATGAAATCGCGTGTCCACTGGTTATCCGGGACCACGGAGACCACGAGCGCCTTGACGACATCGGCGGCGGCAAGACGCTCAACGTACCAGCACGCGGTCTCGGCCGACGTCATGTCCGGCAGCAGGTCGTTGCGGCGGCCGAAGCGGCGATCGTCAAGCGCCTGGCGGAAACGGGCGCTGGCGACCGAATCGCTGTCGACGTACTCCTGGAACAGGCCCACGGTGAACAAGTGGACGTGCGCATCGACCGTCTGGCCCGGCCGGGTCGGCGGAGCTGGCGGTAGCGGGATGCACGAATCGTCGGCCATGGCTCGTGGTCCTCCTCGGAACTACCGCACGTCGTCACCGGATGTGCCGGCACGCCGCACCAGCACGCGGGCTATCCGACGACGCCGGACCGCCTGCACGGTGAAGGTCACGTCCTCTTCGGCGACGACCTCACCCGGTAGAGGTATATGCCCCAGTTTGACGAGCATCCAGCCCGCGATGGTCTCGTACTCGTCGGACTCGGCGACCGGCAATCCCATCCGCAGCGCGTCTTCGACCGGCAGACGCCCGTCGATGACCCAGCTGTCGGGTCCGAACGTCGTGACGAACCGGCGGTCGGGGTCGAACTCATCGGCGATCTCGCCGATGATCTCTTCGACGATGTCTTCGATCGTCACAAGGCCGGCCGTGCCGCCGTACTCGTCGACGACGATCGCCATGTGGTTGCGCATCTTCTGCATATCCGAAAGCAGCGGGAGGATGCCTTTGGTCTCGGGCACGAAGACCGGCGGACGTGCAAGCAAGGTGACCGGCTCGTCCAATCGCCCCTCGGCCACCGGCTCGACGAGATCCTTGAGCAGGACGACGCCGACCATCCGGTCCGGACTTTCGTGATAGACGGGCAAGCGCGAGAAGCCCGACGTGCGGAACACCGAAAGCGCTTCGCGGATGGTGGTCGTGTCCTCGACGAGCGCCATGTCCACGCGCGGCACCATGATCTCGCGCGCGACCGTGTCGCCGAGTTCGAAGATCTCGTGGATCATGCGCTTCTCCTCGTCGAGCAACGAGCCCTGCTCGGTTACGAGGAGCTTGATCTCCTCCTCGGACACGCCGGGGCGGCCCTGCCCGAGTTTGACACCGAGGAGCAGCGATGCGGCATCGGTGGAGCGCGCGAGCAGCCACACAAGCGGCGACACGACTCCCGCGAGCACCGTGACCGGACGAGCGACCCTGACGGCCACCGCCTCGGCACGCTGCAGACCGAGCCGTTTGGGAGCAAGCTCGCCGAAGACGAGGGTGAGGTAGGAGATCGCGAGCGTGACCGTGAACAGCGCGATGCCGGCCGCGCCCCGGTCGACCCACGTGATCCCAAAGCCGCGCAGCCACTCGGCCAAGGGCCGAGAAAGACTGACGGCGGCGGTCGCCGAGGCCAGGAACCCGACGAGCGTGATGCCGATCTGGATCGTCGCGAGCAGCCGGGAGGGATCGTCGAGCAGGCGAATCGCCGCACGGGCGCCGGCGGATCCCGCCTCGGCCCTGTGCGACAGGGCGGCGCGGCGTGCGCTGATGAGCGCGATCTCGGCTGCGGCGAAGTAGCCGTTGAGCGCGACGAGCGCCAAGATGAACAGTATCTCCCCCAGGTATTCGGTCATGCCCGACATGGTATCAGGACGAAGACCTCACACGGGACACGACCTCCCGGATGCCGCCACCGGACGTGGAAGTTGAAGGAATGGACGTTATCGGCCGATTACCGGAGAATCGACAGCGGATTCCGACGTTTAAGATGTGGGGGCACCGTTGACCGTCAACGACACGCGCAGGACTCTGGACGACGTGGTTCGCGGCATAGCAGCGGCAGGTAAGGCCCTCAAGCTCTACCCTCCGACGAGTCCGATCCCACGGCAGTCCGTTGAAGCGGCCGGGGTCGCGCTTGAGCGTTTCCTCGGCGGCGCGAGCGTGCTATCGCTTTCGGTCGCGCGTGAAGGACTCGCCTGGGACGGACAGCCGGTGGCCACCAGCGTTCCCGGAGTCGCAGACTTCGCCGACTCGCTGCGCGAACATGACGTGGCCGAAATCGATTTCCTCCCCGGTTGTACGGCCGAAGAACTCATCGCACTCCTGACCTCCCTCCGGCGCGAACCCGCCGAGGTGCGCGCCGAGGGTGGCGTCGGCACGGCACTCGCAGCGGCCGGGGCGACCTGCATCCGGGCTTCGGAAGTCCGGCTCACCGTGGTCGAGGAGGTCGGGCCACCGCCCGACGGCGACGTCGATCAGTTCCTCAAGACGCTCGCGGGCGACACCGAACGCCTTGCCACCTGGATGGGTGCCGCCTCCTCGGGAGACCCGACGGCCTTCGCCGAGGGACTCGACGAACTCACCGCCGCGGTGGGACGGGACGGCGCTTCCCGGCTGCGAGAGAATCTCGCGGCTGCGTTTCTCCGGCAATCCGCCGACGGCAAGGACGCCCTCCTCGGCCTGTCGTTCGAGGAAGGCGCCGTCCGCGACCTGGCAGCAGGGATGTTCGATTTCCTGCAAAGCTCCGAGATCGCCTCGGCGGTCGCAGGCGGCCTGTACGGCAAGAACATGCTCTCGCTGTCCAGCGCTCTCACGAGCCTGCCCCTCCAGCACCGCCTCGAACAGGTCTACCGGACGGTGCAGCAGTTGCTGGCCGCCGATGACCGCCCAGAGAAGGAATGCTCGTTCCTCGAACACATGATGGAGGTCCGCTCGCGCACGGAACCCGAGCCCGCGCTCGCCGAGGCGAATCCGACGTACCTCGAAGTCGCCCAGGTCGCGGCCATGAGCGCCGAGGAGATCGTCATGCTCCGGGAGCAGACGACCGCTTCAACGCGCTCGGCCGCAGGCGCCGGCATCACTACGATGCTCACCCTGCTCGACCAGCAGACGGACTTCGCCCTGTACTGCGAGAGTGTCGACGGCCTGGCAGCCCTCGTGCCGCCGCTGCTCGAAGACGGGCGGTTCGATCTCGCTCTGCGCGTGCTGCGCGAGCTCTCGTCGCGCTCAGAGCGGACCGTGCAGCCCTGGCCGGAGCTCACCGACCGGCTCCGGGACGCCGTCGCACGTTGCGTGTCGCAACGCTCGCTGCGGGCCGTCCTCAACGCCGTGGCCACCGACGACTCCCTCGTGCCTGCGGCCCGCGATATCGTCCGCTTGGCCGGCGATGCGGCAAGCGCCACGCTCGTGGCGGAGGCCATCGCAATGAAAGCCCCGGGGATCGCCGCCGCTGAGACCATCCTCGGCCGCCGGATTCTCGATCTGCTTGCAATCGCAGCGGCCGGCGCGCAGTGGTTCCAGCTCGCGGCTGTCGTCGAGCGCCTGGCGAGCGAGGGCGACCCGAGATCGATGCAGACCGTCGGCCAACTCGCGGTGCGACCCGACGAGCAGTCCCGTCGAGAGGTCGCCACCGGACTGGCGGCCGCCGGTACCGAGCCCGCGTGGCGGTTGCTCGCGGAGATGACCGCGGACGCGAGTCCGGAGGTGGCGATCGTGGCGGCCCGGGTCCTCGCCCGCAGCGGGGCACCCGCAGCAGCCAACCTGCTCGCGGAGCGCCTTGAGGCGCTCGACATGGACTCGAAGGATTTCCTCCTCGCGCGGGAGATCATCGGGGGCCTCGCCCGTCTCGAAGGGCCGGAAGCATCCACCGCTCTGAACCGCATCTCACGCCGCAGGACATTGATCAAACGTGGTCATCACGCTGAGATCCAGGAGCTGGTGCGCCAGGCGATCGAATTGCAGAGAAGACGGGGGAGTGCTGTATGAACTCCGCCATCGCAGTGGTGACCGCACTCGCCTCGGGCCGCAAAGCCTCGCAGCTGTACCCGCCCGCACATCCCGCGTTCACCGACGCGATAGACTCGCTCGTTGCCGCCGCGACCACAGCGTGTGCGCATGGCCCCTTCACGCTCAACCTTCACCTGGGCCACCTCTACGATGGCAGCACGGTCATCCCGGAAGAAGCCCCCGGTGTGGCCGCGATGGCCGAAGCGCTCGAAACACGCATGGTCGAGAGCCTGACACTGCACCCCGGCTTCGGCCCCGCCGACGCGATCGGGCTCGTCGAAGTGCTAGGTCTGCGCCCGTCACCTACGCTGGACGTCGAAGCCGAACTCCTCGCACGCGGAGTCACCGCCGTGAACGTGGCGTTCCTCGCCGATGACGACGAGCGGGATCGCGAAGAACGGGACCGGGTCCGCGAGCAGGACCGCGGCCTCCACCGCCGTCTCGTGACCGTGGTACGTTCCGTCTCCGCAAGCATCGCCGAGAGCGGGAAGGCCGACACGGAAGCCGTCGGCGACGCGGTCGACGAGATCATGCACCGCCTGCTCGACGACCAGGCTGCGGTGCTCGGGTTGGCCACGCTCAACAGCAGCACCGAGAACGGCCTGTTCCATGCGGTCAACGTCATGATCTATTCGCTCACGCTCGGCGCGGCTCTCGGCTTGCCCGAGGAGGGGCTCGCGTCACTCGGCGTCTCGGCGCTGCTGCATGACATCGGAAAGGCCGCGTTCGATGCGGACGACCCGTCTCAGGCCGACGCCATGCGCCGGCTTCACCCGGAGATCGGAGCGGATCTGCTCTCGCGACAAGCCGGCGGCGACCCGTCTCCGATGCTTGTCGCCTACGAGCACCACATGCATGTCGACGGCGGCGGATTCCCGGATCGTCCGCACGACTATGTCGGACACCCCTACAGCCGCATGGTGGCCATCGCCAACCGGTACGCGAACCTGACGATAGCCGACCCGGGCCGGGATGCCTTCACCCCCGACCAGGCGATCCAGCAGGTGCTCAGAGAAGCCGGGGCGGCGCTGGATCCCATGTTCGCGCGGCTGTTCGCCAAGGCGATGGGCGTGTTCCCGGTCGGATGCCTCGTGCGCCTGACGGACCAGTCAGTCGGAGTGGTGCGCGGCCCGGGTCCCGACCCGCTGACACCGGTCGTCCGCGTCCTGTACGACGCCGACGGGATCTCGCTCGACTCCCCGTTCGAGACCGGGCTCGCGGACAGCGCTGTGTCGATTGTCGAAGTAGTTGATCCCGGGAGCCTGTCCGTGGTGGTCGCAGAGCACCTCTGAGGCCGCTCTCGGCGGCCAGGCTATGTCGGCGGCTGTGGATTGATTTTGTGCAGCACGAGCGCAATCAGGGCGAGCCTGCGTCCGCGATCCTGGCATGCCTCGACGAAGCTGCCGATGGTGTCGCGGATTTCGGGGGAGGGCTTGTAGCGCACGAGGCCGCCGGCGCACTGGAGGATCTTCCCGTCGCACAACGCCTGTATCTCCGGTTCAAGCTCTTCGAGCCGACGTCCGAGTCGGGAGGCCAGCCCGTTCACGTCGAGCACCGCATCGGGGTTGCGATGGAAGAATACGAGGATATCCCACGTCAGAAGCGACCTGACGTGACCTTCAACGAACTTCATGACCGAAGGTCCGAGGACCCCTTCGAGATCGTACACCCTCACCGTCCCAGTCTCGGGGTGAGCATCGCGTGACTGACGCGCACCTGTCGATACCCTCACTCGCTTTCGACAGTACCGTCACGTAGGGCGCCCCAAGTTTAGCCCATGGCATGACATACTCCACAGAACACCGATGAACGGATTGCGGTTAGCGCCGGGCGGACAGTCCATATGCCGAACGGTCGCCTGAACGGTCGTTTCGACACTCCCCAAGAATGCGGGGGTGTACGAAACGCACCGTTCCTGTAGGGTTTATCGACGTCCCCGCGACATTTCAACGAAAAGAGGCCGATTATGAGCCTACAGGAAGGCACGACCGTCAGAGTCCACTACCGCGGCACTCTCGACGACGGTGCCGAGTTCGACACGAGCGAGGATCGCGACCCCCTCGAGTTCACGATCGGAGCTGGACAGGTGATCGGGGGTTTCGAGCGCGCCGTCGCAGACCTCGAAGTCGGCGGAAGCGTCACCGTTACGCTGAGGCCCGAAGAGGCGTACGGACCCCACATGGCCGATGCGATCCAGGAAGTGCCTGTCGGCGCCTTCTGGGAGCCGCCGCAGGCAGGCATGACGGTGCAGCTCGTCGACCCCGACGGGCGAGAACTCGTTGCGAACGTCACCGAGGTCGGCGAAGAGTCCGCAAAACTCGATTTCAATCATCCGCTCGCGGGCGAGAACCTCACCTTCACGATCACCCTGCTGGAGGTCGCTCCGGCGGACTGATCCGGGCATCCGGCGTCCGCCGATCACGCATAGCCGCTGAAACGCTCGACCAGCCTGCGGTCTGCGGACACGCCGAGCGCATCGAGGCACGCGTCCATCGCGGTGACCATCGCGGGCGGCCCGGCGACCACGTAGCGCTCCTCGGCCTGCGGGTCGACGAGCGCCCTCACGACCTCCGGGGTGATGAACCCTCGATGTCCCGTCCACCCCTCCGACGGCGCCTCCAACACGTGGACGACCGCGATGCCCTGCGCGAGCATCCCTTCGAGCTCGTCGCGATAGGGTATGCACGTCTCGTCCCTGTTGCCGTAGACGATCAGCGCCGAGAGCCCCGTGTTCCGCTGCACCGCATCGCGCACCATGCTCCACGCCGGAGTGATACCGACCCCCCCGACGAGGAACACGACCCGCTGCGTGCCGGCGGGCAGGACGAAGCTGCCTGCGGCGGACGAGACCTGGAGGACGTCTCCGGGCACGGCGGCACGGAGCGCCTGCTTGAACGGGGATCCTGACAGGCGCGTCGTCATCTCAAGATAGGAGTCGCCTGGTGCCGCAGCATGGCTGAACGGCTTGCTTCGAGGACCCTCGATGGCTGGGACCTTCAGCATGAAGTGTTGCCCAGGCACGAAGTGATACTCGGCGGGACGCTCGAGCCTGCAGGTCAGCACATCACCGCCGCACGGCGTGCACGACATCACCCGTGCGTCGAACCACTGCACCTCGGCGCCCTCCTGTTTCCCGTTTCAGTGAGAGAATACCCCTCCCCTCACCGGGTGAGGGCGCGGATCGAGTTCACCACCTCCGGGCGTATCGCCGCCTCGCCGCCATAGACCTGTATGTTCCGGACATCGCGCACGATGCCCCCGATGGCCGTTTCGGTCGCCTTGTGCAGGCCCGAAGGCGTCGTCAGCAGGATCACGCCGCCGTTCATGCCGGCCGCAACGCCACCGCTCAGTGCATCCGCGAAGTCCGTTCCCGTGGCGACGCCGAGCGTGACATACCTCACCAGACCGTTCGCGACTCCCCAGGAAGCGACGGCGACCGCCGTACTGTAGCGCGTATCACCCCACAATCGCGTGAGCCCACCGACATGCCGCGAGAGTTCCCTGTACACGTATGGGGATACCGCGACCGTGCCGCCCGCGATGCAGCCTGAGGAGAAGTCATTGGCGCTCAAGAACGAACGCGTCACGAGCGGCACGGTCGACGGTTGCACGAGGATGAGGGGCATCTTGCCCGCGTACGCGAGCGGCCCCAGAGCGAGCGCGTCGGCGAAATCGTCCCCGCGGGCGATGAGCACGCGTCTCCCGGAGCGCCCGTAGCGAAGCACCCTGCTCGCGATCATCGTGGCGGTCTCGTAACGGTCCTTGCCTCCGATGCGTTCAACCCTCACGCCGAGCTTACCGACTTCGGTGGCGACGGCCCTGCTGACCGCGCCCTCGCTGCCCACGATGATGACCCGCCTGGTTTGCAGGCGATGAATCTCTTCTGCGGTCACTTTCGTGAGTCGCCTGGGATGGGTGAGCAGCACCGGGCCCTCCACACAACCGGCGAGCCCGGATGCCGACAGCGCGTCGGCGAACACGACCCCCGTGGCGAGGATGACCGTGTCGGCCTTCTCGAAGTTCCGGGCCGACACCATCGCCGCGGTCTCATGCCGGTCGGCCCCCCCGATGCGGATGATGCGCGCGCCTGCGGTCGGGTTGACGCGTACACGCACGAGGACAGCGCCGCCTCCGGATGCCTGCGCCGCGATCGAAGGAGCGGCCACCGGCAATCGGTAGTCGACCCGCACCGGGGTGCGGGTGATAGACGACGGCTGCCCCGAGAAACTCACGAGCCGTGTGAGCAGGATGTGCTTGCCCTCGGGTGCGATGATCGGACCGTCGGCACGGTGCCATGACCCGAATGCGTCGTCCCATGCGTAGTAGACGGTGCCGGGAGCAAGCGGGACCAACCTGAGTACGACCGGGGTCCGGTTCCAGCCGAGCGGACCGTCCGGTATGCCGGGAGCGGCCAGCACGAACACCCCGTCCGCGGCCCTCGTCTCGGCAAGCGCGGGACCAGGCGTGGCCAGCAGGGCACAGGTGAGAGCGGCGCAGGCGAACGCCGCACCGACGACTTGTACCGCCAGCACACAGACGCGGGCGGCCGCTGTGGGTGTACCGGTGTGCATAGGACTGGCTTCCTCAGGCTGTGTCCACTCGCACGGATACTGTGTCTATCGTCACACGAGGCTGACGAGTGGAGAGTCATCAGCTCAAACGGTTCCTATTCGGTTCTCAACGGTTCACGAATGCGCCAAACGGAACTCCAAGGGGGATGAATAGAGCGTCCACGAGGGAGCCTATCGGATGCGACCGGTGCCCGCGCCACCATGAACCCTCGGAGCGCGGACCCTCAGAGTACGAAGAGTATCACCGCCAGGAAATGACACACGCTGCCGGCCACGACGAACACGTGCCACACAGCGTGCATGTACGGGATCCGCTTGAGCACGTAGAATGCTGTCCCAACGGTGTAGGCGAGTCCGCCGGCGACGAGCAGCCACACGCCAGCAGGGGTGAGATTGGCGAGCAGCGGACGAATCGCGAGCACGACGAGCCATCCCATCGCCAGGTAGACGACGACCGAAACCCACTGCGGACGGTAGGCCCAAGCCGCCTCGACAGAGATGCCGGTGATCGCGAGCGCCCATACGAGACCGAAGAGCCACCAGCCGCCGCTGTCACGAAGCGTGACGAGCGTGAAGGGCGTGTACGTGCCGGCGATGAGGAGGTAGATGGCGGCGTGGTCGAGGATCTTGAACACGTGTTTGACCCGAGGCTGCGGGAAACTGTGATACAGGGTGGAAGCGGTGTACCCCAACACGAGCGTGATGCCATAGGCGATAGAGGCCCCGATCCGCCATCCGTCACCTTGCTGGACCGCGAACACCACGAGCAGCGTCAACGCCGCCACGCTCAGGCCGATCCCGAGACCGTGGATCAGACTGTTGGCGATCTCTTCGCCGAGTGTGTACGGACGCGACGTGCGCGTGGTCGTGGTGGTGCTCATGCTGTACGGCCCTCCTCGTTCGGGCGACCCTGCGATCATGTACCGTATATGCTATCACCGCCCGTTGGACGCGCACCGCGCAACGAACGGTCGGAGTAATAGCCTCAACGGCCCGCGATGCCGATATACCTGCAGAGAGCGACGAAGGGGCGCGCTTCATGAAGAACGGATCGACCGACACGCCTGCACGCCCGGGACGGGCCGTCCCGGGCTTCGCCGTGCGTCTCGCCGTACTCACCGCCGCGCTCGTGCTGCTCGTCCCGTTCTAGACCCACGCGATGGTGCGCACCCTGAGCATAACGGAACTGGTGACGCGGGCGGACACGATCGTGCTCGCAGACGTCTCGGCGGTCCGCACCCGCCTTGACGCTGCATCGCAACCGATGACCGACGTGTATCTCGACGTCGTGCACACGATGGTCGGACGACTTACCGACCGGATCACCGTGAGCGTGCCGGGCGGACGCGTCGGCAAACGGGTACTCCACGTCACCGGAACGCCGTCGTTCGGCCAGGGAGAGCGAGTGATCGTCTTTCTCGATCCGTCAAGTCGCGTCGTGGGAGGATTTCAGGGTCGCCTCGGCGTGCACGAGAACCGCGTGTTCGACACCGGTGAGACGCTCGCGCGTTTCCAGGAGCGGGTGCTCGCGGCCCGGTACGGCGCTTCCGCGCGTCTGACTCGGCCGGACAGCGAGTCCGGATCCCTTGCCGCCCTTTCAGCCGAGACACCCGTCGTCACCGCGCTATCGGGTCCGGCCATATCGGCCGTCTCGCCCTCGGCGGCGCCAGCAGGCGCCGGCGCGACGATCAAGCTCGTCGGCTCCGACTTCGGCGCCACGTGCGGGGCGGTGGAGTTCAGTCACGGTGCGACCGCTGTCACGGCCGACCGAATCGTGAGCTGGAGCGACACGCTCATCGAGGTCGAAGTCCCCGCATCCGTCAGCTCAGGCCCGGTCTTCGTCCGCCGCACCGCAGATGCCATGCGATCGTCGGGCACGACGCTGACCATCACATATTCGCTCGGACGGGCGGCATGGACGCGATCGTCGATCCCGTTTCGGATCTCATCGGCGGTGCCTGCCGATCGACAGGCTTTCGTGCGTGACGGCGCCGCGGCGTGGAACGGTATCGCGAACTTCGCGTTCTCCTACGCGGGGTCCACGTCCTCGGCACGGTCGGGCAACGGCGTGAACGAGGTGTGGTGGGGTGACACCGGCATGGCTGGTACGCTCGCCGTCGCCAGGGTGTCGTTCTACGAGCGCGACGGTAACGCTGACGGGTTCTTCGACCTGATCGAGGCCGACGTCGTCTTCTCGTCGGGCGAAAGCGCATGGGGAGACGGGATGTCGGGCACGTTCGATGTCCGTTCGGTCGCCACGCACGAGTTCGGCCACTGGCTGTCGCTCGGGGACCTGTACGGGTCGGCCGACTCGCACAAGGTCATGTTCGGCCGCATCGCCCCCGGTCAACTGCTCTCCTCGGCGGTCGTCGTCGGTGGTGAGGAAGCGGTATCCCCGGCCGTGACAACCGCGCTCGACAAGGCCGGTGTCGCCTGGATCCGCGTGTCGGGGGCCGACCGCTACGCGACCGCACGCGCGCTCGTGCAGCACGCGATCGTACGGCGGGCCTCTCGCGCGTCGAGGTCTATGGGGGCACCAAAGCCGTGTGCGACACCGTGATCGACTCGATCCGCAGCCTGTGGGATCTGCCCCGATAGCGCCATGACGTCTGCGACCGTCAGAACGCTCGTGATCGTCTCTGGCCGCGTCCAGGGTGTGTGGTTCCGCGCCGCGACCCAGACGCGAGCCGAAGCGCTCGGTCTGACCGGGTGGGTGCGCAACCT
Organism: uncultured Actinomycetes bacterium; assembly: GCA_947085795.1. Taxonomy (GTDB): domain Bacteria; phylum Actinomycetota; class Coriobacteriia; order Anaerosomatales; family UBA912; genus CAMTXY01. Next base: position 14,379 of record CAMTXY010000317.1, read on the forward strand.
GCCCGACGGCCGCGTCGAAGCGGTATTCGAGGGTCCCGCCCCGCTCGTGCGACGCGCGGTCGAGTGGTGCCGCACTGGTCCTGAGCACGCAATAGTCGAGCACCTCGAAGTGTTCGACGAGCCGGCCGAGGGTCTGACCGGCTTCCGCGTGATCGGCTGAGCCTAACCCGCCCCCGCTTCGGACACCGGCATGCGCGACAGGGCGTGGTTCCACAACACGTAGCTGACCGCCCCGGGGAACACGCCGAGGAACACCGCCGCCCACGTTGACTGCGGTGTAGCGGCCGGAAACTGCTCGAGAAGACCCGGCGCGAACACGAGCAGTGGCAACGTGCCTGCCAAGATGGCGTACGTCGTGAACTCGATCGCCGCGTACCGCCGCAGCGGAGGTTTGGAGACGATGAAGTACGCCGCGGTGGCGACCGCCGCGAACAGGATGATCAGCGCATCGGGCTCCAGGCCGAAATGGCCGCCCTCGCCGAGCGTGATGAGCGCAACGCCGCTGAACGAGACCGCGATACCGATCCAGCCCACAGCGTGACGCGTTCCTTGAGCAACGAGGCCGACAGTATCGCGGTGAGCACGGGGCTCGTCGAGATGAGCGCCGCCGCCGAGGCGGTTCCGAAGCGCAGCGGTGCGAGCTCACCGGGGCCGTAGGATTCAAGCCCTGCGCGGATTCCCGCGAAGGCCGCAGCCCACAACAAGAGGACGGCGGCGATCGCAGCCCGCGTAGCGAGTTCGTTGCGCCATGAAGTCGGCATCGGTTCGCACCTCTCGTTCTTCGGCCCACACTGTCGTGAAGGTTCTGTTGATGTCTGTCGTCGTCCATGCAGCTCGCGATTCAGACCCCTCCGAACCAATCGCAACTCCGCAACACCGAAAGAAGGGTTGGGGGAATCGACGGTGGCGAGTGGGCGAAACGACAGAACCGGACGACCCCGTAGGGCCGCCCGGTTCATGAGCGCGTTCGTGCGAGTGCGCTTAGATAGCACGCACCTGCGTCGCCTGCTGCTTGCCGTTCTGTCCGGTGGCCTCCGTGAACGAGACGGCCTGACCCTCGTCGAGGCTCTTGAAGCCCTCACTCTGGATCTCGGAGAAGTGGACGAACAGATCGTCGCCGCCCTCACGCTCGATGAAGCCGTAGCCCTTGTCAGCGTTGAACCACTTGACCTTACCTTCAGACATGTGAACCTACCTTCTCGCCCCAACGGGGCAAAACAAGACGACGTGACTATCGCCGCCAGAATGCGGCGTGTCACGTCGCAATCCTACGAGCCCCTATGGCTCGCATGGCGGAAGTATATCACGTCCCGCGCCATCGCGCATCACGCGCGTTGCCTGCGCGGGCCTGCGCGGGCCAACGATGGGGGAAGAAGTCGAGACGCTCGTTGTGGAATGGCAGAGAGGCCATGTGCGCGTCAAAACATCTTCGCCATCAATCATGTCCGCCATCGGACGCAGGAATTCGCGAGTGTCCTTGTGCTCGACCGTCGTACCCAAGTGGTGGGTCTCAGCGCTTCGAGGTCTGGGCACGGGCGCTCTCCTTCGACGAGCCTCTCGCACGGGAGGCGTTCGCGAAGGAGGAGCCGTTCGCGGAAGGCGTGGCGCGCCTCGGCGCACTCCGGGGCATCGGCAAATCCAGAGTCAATCTGCATTTCACTCGGCCGGTCCAGAGCATGGCTCTACAAGTGGGTCTCGCGTTGCACAGGGGATGACGACTCATGGAGCGAGAGCCGGTCCCGTCGGCCGCTTGCCGCGGGTTCCCGCACGTCCATGGAGATCGAGGAGATCGTAAAGATGGTGCGCCTCAATCTCTACAACCAGGACTTGTTCTGCGGCGCACAGGCGATCTTCTGGGAGCTTGAGGATCTCGGCGTCGTGCCTCTGCCCTCGTTGCGGACCATCGGCCGCGTCTTGAGCCGGAATAAGCTGACCCATCGCCGCACCGGAGGGTATGAGGCCAAGGGAACGCCCTATCCCGAACTTCCGGCGCTGCTGCCGAACCAGACCCACCAAGCGGATCTGGTCGGCCCGTGCTATCTCAAGGGGCCGATACGCTTCTACGGGCTCAACGTCGTCGACACGGCTACGGCACGTTGCGGCCTGTATGCGTCGCCTTCCAAAGCGGGGCAGGACGTAGTGAACGGCGTCTGGAGCATCTGGACTCGCCTTGGGATCCCGGAGAACATCCAGGTGGACAACGCCATGTCGTTCTTCGGCAGTCCTGCACGTCCGCGCGGCATGGGACCGCTCATCCGGCTCTGCCTGCATCATGGGGTCGAGCCCTGGTTCATCCCGATGTCCGAGCCGTGGCGCAATGGCGTCATCGAGCAGTTCAACGACCACTACCAACAGAGGGCGTTTCGGGGCTTCTCCGCGCATCGATCTTCCCTTCAGCTCGATCCTGACCGAGCGGTGCACGAGCCTGTCGACGGCCTTGAGGTAGCTCCCGTCGGCTCGGGCCGTGAGAGCTCGAAGAGCAGGCGGGGTACGCGCTTGTAAAGCGCGGTGTGCCCGCGCCGGCACGCCCGATCCGCGATCGCGCAGGCCAGGTAGGCCTTGCTTGATGCCGGGGTCCTCACGGAGATGGCGACGCGATTCGGGAGCGCCAAGGTCTCGCGGGCCGTGGAGATGGTCCGCTCGCTCATGCGCGAAGATGCTGAAGGGTGGGTCGTGCTATGAAAGACGCGCTTCTCGCGGTACTAGCGTCTTCGCAGGGGATCGCGAGCCGCCACGTCGTGAGGGAGTTCCTGCAGGTGAGGTTGCTTGAAGGTCTTCAGGACGCCGGGGCCACGGCGAAGATGGCGTTCCATGGCGGTACGGCGCCCCGTTTGTTGTTCATGACGCCCCGGTTCTCCGAGGATCTCGATTTCGCGCTGCTGCCCGCGAGTGGGGAATTCGACTTTCGCGTGCTGGGCAGGTCGATCGCCAATGACCCGGAGAAGGAGGGTTATGACCTCGAGATCGCCGTGAAGACGTCGACGGTCGTCCAGAAGGCGTCCGTGAAGTTCCGCGGCCTGCTCTACGAGATGGGCGTGTCGCCTCTGCGCGATGAGACGATGATGATCAAGTTGGAGGTCGACACGAATCCTCCAGAAGGCGCATCGGTCACCACGAGTCGCGTTCCTCGCCCGTACGGAGCCAACGTCCGCGTTCTTCACCATGATAAAGCCTCGCTCCTCGCCGGCAAGATCGCGGCGGTGCTCACCAGAGAATGGGTGAAGGGCTGCTTAATGCCTCGATCCTGCAGTCCGGTTGGTCGGGTCCCGAGGTCACAGAGGGCAACTGGCGACGGTTTGCCTGGGAGCGGCTGAGTCGTGACGCCCACTGGGAGTCCGTTGGGACGGATGTCGAGCGGTTTGTATTGAAGGCGCAAGGCGTTGAGTCCGTGATCGCCGAGGCGGTTCGCGAAGCACGGGGAGTCACATAAGATCGAGCGCGATTGATTGCGATGCTGATTTGCATCGGACTGGCGACGACGCTTGTGATGGTAATAAGTTACCAAACATGGTAATTTACTACTATGAAACGTGATGCGCTTTTCGATATTGTCGCCCGGGAACCCCTGTTCACCACGGGCATGCTCCTGGCGCCTGGTGTTGATGTTCGGGATGTCAGGAAGCAGCTTTCCCGGTGGACTCGTGACGGGACTGTTGTGCAGCTGCGCAGGGGACTCTACTCGCTTGGAGCGCGCTACCGCATGCGGGAGCCGCATCCGTACGAAGTCTCGAATGCCTTGCTCC
>CAMTXY010000318.1:0-1615 GCA_947085795.1 uncultured Actinomycetes bacterium
AAATCGGCCGTAGCCGGGGCCCTTCGGCCCGATGACGGTCACCGCCTCGCCCGTGAAGCGTGCGGTCATGCGCGATCCGGCCGTGCGCGTATACGCGTAGCCCCGGCCTGAGAACATAGAGTTCGTTGAAAGGACCCATCTCCCTGTCCGCGTAGCCGATGCGGAGTTCTCCTCGAGGACCGTGATCGCATCGGTAGGCACGGGAGCGGTCGCGCGCAAGGCGTCGACGACTATGGTGTTCCCCGAGCTGGCGGCCTCTCTGGTCCCGAGCACTCTGATCGTGAGCGTGTGCATCCGGTCCTCAAGACCACTCGCCTGCCAGATGGTCTGGCCCAGCGAGACGCCCTGAGCGTACTGGCTGACCGTGGCCTGCTTCACGCCGCTCAGGTAGATCTCGGCGCGCCCGTACGACGGCGCCTTCGGGCCGAGCCATGCGATGGACGTCCCAGTGAACGACATCCGCAGCGTCGAGTCCGCGGTGCGAGAGTAGGTGTATCCGCCCCCCGAGCACCTTGGCGAGGCGCCGCGCACCCAACGGCCCGCCTCGCGGACCTCAGGCGCACCCTCCTCGAACGTCGCGGGAGCCAGCTGTCTTGGCGGGCGCTCAGTCGAGAAGGCGTCGAGCACGATGGTGCTACCGGTGCTCGCGGCTTCTCTGGTACCGGTCACCCTGATGACGAGCGTGTGCGTGCCGCTTGACAATCCGGTAGCAGACCAGATGACCTGCTGGAAGGAGGCCGATGCAGCATACTGGCTGACCGTAGCCCGCTTCACGCCGTTCAGGTAGATGTCGGCGCGCCCGTAGGATGACGCCCTGGGACCGACCCAGTAGATCGAGGTCCCTGTGAACTCGACTATAGCGTAGGTATTCGGATCTCGCGCGTAGCAGTACCCGCCGCCCGAGTGCGTTGAGTCAGTCCCCGCGCGCCACGTCCCGACGTAGCGGACAGCCGCGTCAGACTCCTCTGCCCAGCCGGTGAACGGCGTGCCGCTCCCTGACAGATCGGGGCGGGTCTCATTGGCGACGTCGAAAGCGTCGATGACGATCAGGTTTCCCGAGCTCGCCGATTCCCGCGTTCCGGTGACCCGAATCACCACCGTGTGCTCCCCGTCAGGAAGGCCACGCGCTGACCATATCTCCTGCTGCAATGCGGTCGCAGTCGCGTACTGACTCACGTCCGGCTGTTTCACGCCATCAAGCCAGACCTGAGCCTGGCCGTAGGACGCCGCCTTCGGCCCGATCCACGCGATCGAGGTGCCCCGGAAGGTGGCTTTCAGAGTCGAACCTACAGTGGACGAGTAGACGTACCCGCCACCCGAGTGGACCGCGCCTGTACCCGCTATCCATCTGCCCGAGTAACCGAGCCGGGAGTCGCTCTCCTGGAAGCGGGCAGACTGCGCAAGATCCGAAAGCGTGAGGGGGGGCATCGCGTTTCCGACCAGGAAAGCGTCGGCAACGAGCACCGCTCCCGAACTCGCGGCATCTTTCGTTCCCGTGACGCGTATGACGAGCGTATGCTCGCCCTCGGGCAGGCCGCTGATCGACCAGACGGTCTGCTGGGAAGACACTGATGAGGCGTACTGGCTCACGACGCCCCTGCTCTTGCCGTCAACG
>CAMTXY010000319.1:0-1095 GCA_947085795.1 uncultured Actinomycetes bacterium
CGATCTTCGGCGCGAACGCGAGCTTGGCGGCGCGCGGACGGGCCGCCAGTCGCTTGCGAGTTGTTGCACGAGCCGTGTCGCGGGAGGTCTGAGGAGTCGTCGGGTACACCGTTCACCCATACCGTCGAGCACAGGAGAGGGGTGTGCGGGACAAGTCGCTGCCGAAGGTCGACTTTGTCTGGATGGACAGTGAGCTGGTCGAGTGGGCAAGGCCCAGGTCCACGTCCACGTCCTGACCCACGTGCTCCACTATGGCTTGGGCGTCTTCGAGGGCATCCGCTGCTCCGAGACCGTCGCCGGCGACTCCGCCGTCTTTCACCTCACCGGGCACATGGAGCGGCTCGACCGCTCGGCGCGAATGCTGCTCATGGACGTCGGCCGTCCGGTGGGTGAGATGGTCGAGGTCGTGAAGGAGACCATCCGCGCCAACGGCCTGAGGAGTTGCTACATCCGTCCGCTCGTCTTCCGCGGCTACGGCTCGATGGGGCTCGACCCGATCCCCGCGCCTGTCAACGTCACCGTGGCCGTGTGGCCGTGGGGCACCTACCTCGCGAGGACGCGCTGAAGCACGGCGTGGCCGTAGGCGTGTCGTCGTGGCGCCAGCACGGCACCAACTCGCTGCCGCCGGGCATGGAGTAGATTCGGCCGGCCCACAGGGAGAACTGCCTCGATGACGACTACGCACCACATCTGTCTGCTACCGGGAGACGGCATCGGCCCGGAGATCACGGCGCAGGCCGTCAAGGTGCTGGGCCGCATCAGCGAGCGCATCGCGCGCGCCGCGTTTCAGGCGGCGCGCACCCGCCGCGGCCGCGTGCACTCGGTCGACAAGGCCAACGTGCTCGAGTCCAGCCGCATGTGGCGCGAGGTGGTGCACGCGCTGCACGAGGCGGAGTACGCCGACATCGAGTTGCTTGACCAGCTCGTGGACAACACGGCCATGCAGCTGATTCGCGAGCCTGCTCAGTTCGATGTGGTCGTGACGGAGAACATGTTCGGCGACATCCTCTCCGACGAGGCGTCGATGCTCACCGGATCGCTCGGGATGCTCGCGAGCGCCTCGCTCGGCGACGGGACCGCGCTCTACGAGCCGAG
>CAMTXY010000320.1:0-5888 GCA_947085795.1 uncultured Actinomycetes bacterium
GGAGACGGGCCCGTTCTGCACGATGATACTCGTGGTCCGGTAGTCGAACCTATCGGCGTTCTTCGTGTCGACGACCCGCAGGCCCCCGCGTATGAGCTCTTGAGCCGCGATGCCCGCGATGCCCGGAACACCCGATCCGTTGTACACGATGACCCGGGTCGGCGCCTCATCGGCGTGGATGCGCACCCCCCACCACGTCTCGACGAGGTCGGCGATCTGGTCGCGTTGGGGCTCGAAGTACGTCTGATTGCCAAGGGTGATCGGCTTGACCGGCATCGGGACGACCGCCACGCTCTCGGTCGGCGTCGAATCGAAGGCCTCAGCGAAGCGTCCGATCGCCTTCTCGTCCAGGTTCGTGCCCGTGAACGCATCGGCGATCCCCGCGAACGACTGCTTGGTCAGCGCCGCCTGATACACGGCGTAGTCGACGCGCGCGTACGCGGTGAACGGCACGCCGAAGAAGTTCGAGACCGCATCGAGCGAGACGTCCGGGCCAGCCTCCCACGACGCCCCGATGCGCTCGAAACCCTGCCCGGGAACCTCGATGAACGCACCATCGGGAATCGCGATCCCGTAGATCGACCCCGCGCTACCGTCGACGCGGATCGCGAGGAACCCCGCCGCGCGACCCGCTTCGTCGACGCCGACGATGAGCAGGTTGTCGCGCGCCTTCTCGATGCGAGCCCCGGCGCTGTCACCGAGACTCGCGACCCGCTTGGCGTTCCATCGCGCCACGCCGTTGATGGCGAGCGACATCACGAGCAGCACGGCCACGAGCGCGAGGACCGCCGCCGCCGACGCGCCGAGAAGATACGCGCCGTGACGGACTCCGCGCCGCGTGCGCGACACCGTGCGGACGAAGGCCTCGCGCACGTCGTGTATCCGGGCGTCCCAGCGCACCTTCCTAAGCGCCCCCGAACTGCGGCGTGACGCCCGCCACCCCGACGGCATCTTAGGGGGTGGCGGCGCGGTCCTTACCCGGCGCCTGCGCGGCGCGATCACGGGTTCGTGTTCTTCAGCGGGCTGATAGAGGGGCGACCTTGAGCCGCGACTCCCCCGACGCCTCGGTCCGGGATCCCGGGACGCACGGTGGGCGCTCATGTGGCGCTCCCGCTCCCGCGCACCCGGTCGACGATGGTGTTCCACGCCTCGACGGTGTCCGGATGCAGGTGCTTTCGCGCACCGATGAGATGCATGAGCGACGCCTTGTACGCACACGCGTACAACTCGAAGAGGCTGACGGCCCCTACGAGCGACCGGAGGTCCTCGATACCCTCGAAGGAGCGGAACGGTTCGATCATATCGGCGACGTAGACCACGATGTCCAAGTCGCTCATGTCGGACGCTCCGAACGTATGACGCCGCACGGCGGAGAGGATGTCAGCGGAGATTCCTGGGAACCGTTCGCAAAGCGCTGCCGCTCCCACCGGAGCGTGGAGTAGGTACGGGACCGCTGCGTCGACGGATCCGACGGCAACATCGTTTGCGTCTGCCTGGTTCAGTAGCGAATCCGGGCCGTCTTCGCGCGCCCAGTCGTGCAACAGACCGGCGAGGCGAGCCTCATCGGGATCGACACCGTACAATCCGGCGAGCAGCGCTGCGGTCCGGGCGACCGCCTCGCTGTGCGCGAACGCACGGTCCCCCAACCGTTCGCGAACCGCAGCGCGCGCCGTCTCCCACTCAGGAGCGGACATCTCAGTAGGCTCCCCGGTACAACCCGTACTTGTGGATGTAGGAAGCGACCGGCTCGGGCACGAGGTAGCGAATCGGACGACGCTCGGCGACCCGTCGCCTAATGTCGGTGGAGCTGATGGCGAGCGCGGGGACCTCGATGAAATCGATGGTGAGCCGGGACAGCTCGTCGGCGTGTTCGACTAAAGCCGCCTCCAGGTCGTATCCCGGCCTTGTCGCGGCGATGAATGTGCACACGCCCTCGAAGCGTTCGGCGTTCTTCCAGGTGGCGATCTCCCACACCGCGTCGGCGCCGGTGATGAAGTACAGGTCCGCCTTCGGTCCGTGCAGGTCACGCAGCGCGAGCATCGTGTCGACCGTATAGGTGAGCCCCGGCCGGTCGATCTCCATACGCGACACGTCGAAGTCGGGGTTCGCCGAAGTGGCGACCACCGTCATGAGGTACCGGTGTTCGGGGGACGAGACCTGCATATCGGTCTTGCGCGCGGGATGTCCGGCGGGCATGAAGACGACTTTGTCCAGGTTGAACTGAACCAGCGCCTCCTCGGCAGTCACCAGATGGCCGAAGTGGACGGGGTCGAACGTCCCACCCATGATGCCGAGCCGCACTGTGCTTTTCACTCCCGGATCTGACCACTTCCGTAGGCGATGTGCTTGGTGGACGTGAGCGCGGTCAGGCCCATGGGCCCGCGCGCGTGGAGCTTCTGAGTCGAGATGCCGATCTCGGCGCCGAGGCCGAACTCCCCACCGTCAGTGAAGCGGGTCGATGCGTTGACGTAGACCGCTGCGGCGTCGATCTCGTTCAGGAAGCGCTGGGCTGCCGCGTAGTCCTGCGTCACGATCGCCTCCGAGTGCTTCGTCCCGAAGGTGTTGACATGGCGGATCGCCTCGTCGAGGCCGCTGACGACCTTCACCGATATCTTGAGGTCGAGGTACTCGGTGCCCCAGTCGGCCTCGGTCGCCGGTTCAACACGCATGACGGCACCGAGGGAGCGCGTCACCTCATCGGCGACGATGGTCACACCCGACTCCTCGAGTTCCTTCAAGATCGGCGGCAGCACCTGCCGGTAGCACTCCTCGTCCACGAGCAGGGACTCGGCGGCGTTACAGACCCCGGGTCGCTGCACCTTCGCGTTGACGACGATCCGCCGCGCCATCTCCGGATCCGCCGAGGAGTGCACGTAGACGTGGCAGTTGCCCACACCGGTTTCGATCACCGGTACCTTCGCGTTCTCGACGACGCTGCGGATCAGGCCCGCGCCCCCGCGGGGGATCAGCACGTCGATGTAGTCGTGCAGCCCCATCAGTTCCTCGGCGGCCTCCCGTTCGGTCGACTCGACCGAACCGATGCATCCGTCGGGCATTCCGGCCCCGACGGCGGCGTTCGAAAGCACCCGGGCAAGCGTCGTGTTCGAGTTGACGGCGAGGGATCCGCCGCGAAGGATGACCGCGTTTCCCGTCTTGATGCACAGGCCCGCGGCGTCGGCCGTCACGTTAGGCCGGGCCTCGTAGATCATGGCGACCACCCCGAGCGGCACGCGGATCTTGGACAGGCGGATGCCGTTAGGCAGCGTGTGACCCTCCACCACCTCGCCGATGGGGTCGGGCAGCAGGGAGAGCGCTTTGAGCGCTTCGGAGATCGATTTGAGCCGTGCCGGGTTCAGTTCGAGCCGGTCGATGAGCGACACGCCGATGTTCTTGGCGCGAGCGGCCTCGACGTCGAGTACGTTGGCCGCCAGGATCTCGTCCTGATTGTGCGTGAGCGCGTGCGCCATCGCGAGCAGTGCGCGGTTGCGTTGCTCGGTCGAGGTCGTCGCAAGGCGCCCTGCGGCCGCTTTCGCCCGCACCGCCAATGTCATGACTTCCGACATCTGCCGATCCTTCCATCTGTCCGACGAATCCGGTTCACAGGATGACCAGGTGGTCCCTGTGGATGACCTCTCTACCCGCCACCTCCGGCAGCGTCTTTGCGATCTGAACGGTCTTAAGCCCTTTGACCGCGTCCAGGTCTGCCGAGGACAGGGAGGTCAGTCCCTGCGCGACCACCCGGCCGTCGCGGTCCTTCAATACTATCGTATCGCCGACACCGAAGGAGCCATCGACACGCACCACGCCTGCGGGCAACAGAGACTTGCCGCGCGCGCAAAGCGCCTCCTTGGCACCGTCGTCGATCACTACTTCCCCGGCGGGCCGGTTGCCTGTGGCAATCCAGAGCTTGCGAGCGCTGACCGAAGCGGCTCCCCCGGCGAAATACGTTCCCACCGGGCGACCTTCCGCCGCGTCGAGCACCACGCCGTCGCGCCGGCCGTCGCACACGACGAGCGGGATACCGGCGCGCATGAGCACCTTGGCGGCCTCGACCTTGGTCACCATACCGCCCGAGCCCACCAAGGTCCCGGTGCCGCCCGCCGCCGAAAGTATCTGGTCGGTGAGCTCGGAGACATGCTCGAGAAGCTCCGCCCCGGCGTCAGCCCGCGGATCGGAGGAGTATAGGCCCTCGATGTCGGTTAGCAGCACGACGAGTTCGGCACCGACCATGACCGCCACGAGCGCCGCGAGCGTATCGTTGTCGCCGAACCTGATCTCATCGACGGCCACCGTGTCGTTCTCGTTGACGACCGGCACCACTCCGAGCGACAGCAGCCGCTCGAATGTGTCGCGGGCGTGCAGGTAGGCCTGACGGTCTCCCGTGTCGCGACGCGTGAGCAGAACCTGGCCCACAGCGACGTCGCGCGAGGCGAACAGCGCTGCGTACAATCCGAGCACCTGCACCTGGCCGACGCTCGCGGCGGCCTGCAGTACCGGCATGTCGGTCGGTCTGCCCTGAAGCCCGAGCGCCTCGAGGCCGGCCGCTATCGCGCCGCTTGAGACGAGCACAGGCTGCCAACCCCGTTCCTTGAGGGCGGCGACCTGCTCGACGAGCGAATCGATGTACGCCCGGTCCAGTCCACCGTCAGCCGAGGCCAACGTCGAGGAGCCGACCTTGATGACGATCCGTCGTGCCGCAGTCACCCTCATACCTCCTCGCTGATGCCCGGTCAGGGCCTATCGTCCCGGTCGTCCTCGTCCGCGGTGCCGCCGCTTCGGTCGAACCCGGGCTCATCCTCGATGTAGTCGACTTCGGGGTCGGATGCAAGCGCGCCGGAGAATTCGAAACACTCCCCGGCGATGTAGACCTCGTCGCCATCGACAGCTCCGGCCTCCTGAAGCGCGCGCTCGACGCCTGCCTTCACAAGCCGCTTCTGCAGGAAGGCCACCGCCTCATCGTTGCCGAGCTCGGTCATGATGACCATGCGCTCGACACCCTTGCCGCTCACCCGCCAACCCGCGTTCTCGCGCGAGACGCGGAACTCGCGATCGGAACCGGGACGATAGACGTACCGTGCCCCAAGGGTCTCGGCACTGCGAGCCGCACTGCTCCGCAGTTCGTGGATCTCGTGTCCAAGGTGCAGGATGAGCGGGTCCATGCCGGCACCGGTGACCGCCGAGATCTCGAAGTACGCGACGCCGCGTGTGTCCGCGAGGGAGCGCAACACCTGCGAGCATGATGCGGTTCCAGGCATGTCGGCCTTGTTGCCCACAAGCACGTACGGGCGGTCCGCGAGCTCGGCCGCGTGGGCCGCGAGTTCACCTTCGATGACCCGCACATCCTGAAGCGCGTCGCGGTCATCGTAACCACCCGTGAGATCGACGACGTGGATGATGAGCGCAGTGCGCTCGATGTGCCGCAAGAACGCGTGGCCGAGACCCTTACCTTCGCTGGCGCCCTCGATCAACCCCGGGATGTCCGCCACCACGAAGGAGTGATCACCGGCCCGCACGACCCCGAGGTTGGGCACAAGCGTGGTGAACGGGTAATCGGCGACTTTGGGGCGGGCCGCGCTCATCCGCGCGATGATCGAGGACTTCCCGACACTCGGGAACCCGATTAGCGCCGCGTCGGCAAGGAGCTTCATCTCCAGAGTGATCCACCGGTCCTCGGCAGGTTCACCGAGCTCGGCGAAGGCCGGCGCCCGGCGGGTCGGGGTGACGAAGTGGACGTTGCCCCTCCCTCCTCGACCACCACGGGCGAGGACGGCCCGCTGGCCCTGTCGGGTCAGGTCCGCCAGCAATTCTTTGGACTCCGCATCTCGCACGACGGTCCCGAGGGGGACTTTGAGCACGAGATCCTCGCCGGTGGCTCCATCGAGACGGGA
>CAMTXY010000321.1:0-4912 GCA_947085795.1 uncultured Actinomycetes bacterium
CTACGCGTTCGAGGCGACCATCGCGCGCGAGGGTGTGACCGAGGAAGACGCGATCGAGAACATCGACATCGGTGGCCCGAGTATGCTTCGCAGCGCCGCCAAGAACTTCACGAGCGTGGCCGTGGTGACCGACCCTGCGAGCTACGGGCAGATCCTCGCCGAGATGCGCGAGAACGCAGGCACCACCACGCTTGAGACCCGCCGCGCGCTCGCCACCGAGGTCTACCGCCTTACGAGTGCGTATGACAGCGCGATCTGGATGTACCTCTCCGGCTACCATGAGACGCGCTTCCCTGCCGAGACGCGCTTCCGCCTAGAGAAAGTCCAGGATCTTCGCTACGGTGAGAATCCGCATCAGGGGGCGGCCTTCTACCGGTTCGTCGACAGCAAGGCACACACGCTCGCCCGAGCGGAGCAGCTGCAGGGCAAGGAGCTGTCGTACAACAACATCCTCGACACCGACGCCGCTTGGGCCGCTGTGCGCGAGTTCGACGAGCCAGCGTGCGTGATAGTCAAGCACACCAATCCCTGCGGCGCTGCGATCGACGACGACATCGTCGCCGCGTACCTGCGCGCGCACGACACCGACCCTGTCAGCGCGTTCGGCGGCGTGATGGCGTTCAACAGGCCCGTTCCCGCCGAGATTGTCGAGGCGATCTTCGACAACGGTCAGTTCGTCGAGGTCATCATCGCGCCCGGGTTCGAGGCCGGCGCGCTCGAGACTCTCGCGACAAAGCCCAACATGCGCGTGCTCGCCACCGGCGGGCTGCGCCCCCCCGGCGTGCACTACGAGGCGCGCGCCGTCGAGGGCGGCATGCTCGTCCAGACGAGCGATATGGTCGCCGAGGACCCCGCGACCTTCACGGTGCCCACCAAGCGCCGGCCTACGCCTGAGGAGATGAAGCAGCTGCTCTTCGCCTGGAGGGTGGCCAAGAGCGTGAAATCCAACGCGATTCTCATCGTTCGTGACTTCACGACCATCGGCGTGGGCGCCGGACAGATGAACCGCGTGAAGTCGGCGCGCATCGCGGTCGAGCAGGCCGGCGAGAGGGCGCGCGGTGCGGCTGCGGCGAGCGACGCGTTCATGCCCTTCCCCGACTCGCTCGAGGTCTGTGCGGCCGCTGGTGTGACCGCGGTCATCCAGCCGGGTGGCTCCGTGCGCGACGAGGAGGTCATCGCGATGGCCGACGAGCTCGGTGTCGCGATGGTGTTCACGGGGCACCGCCACTTCAGGCATTAGGTATGCCCGCGTCGCTCTCAGAGGCGCTGCGAGAGACCATTCGCGTCCAGGACGGGCGCGTCCCGCTGCTCGACCGGCATCTCGCGCGTCTGCGTGCTGGCGGCTGCGATGATGCGACTATCGAGCGCGCGCGCGCCGACACCCTGCGGGCTGCAGAATCGTGGCCCGATGCGTACGGGCGGATGTCGCTCGTGGTCGCTGTTGACGGAAGCGTGTGTGCCGAGGTCACCGCGCACCCCTCCACGATCGACATCCCCGGCGGACCGCTGATCGCGCTCGTGGAGTCCGACAAGCCGCACCTCCCGCCCGGTGCCGCGAAGCCTGCGGACCGGTCGTTCTGGGACCGCGCGCTAGGGGAGGCGCATGCCATGGGAGCTGATGTCGCCGTGCTCGTCTCGCGCGAAGGGTTCGCGATCGACACGTCGCAAGCGACGCTGTGGGTGCGTACCGGCGACAGACTGCTCACCCCTCCGAGCCCGCCCGCGCTGGCGGGCGTCTCGCGAAGCGTGGTGTTCGACGTGGCCGAATCGCTCGGGTTCCTCGCCGAGGAGGCGATGCTGTCCGTCGCGGATCTCGATGCCGCCGAGGAGGTCATTCTGACCACTGCGGTCGCCGGTGCTGTGGCGGTTCGGGACCGTGGCGGTGCGGCGACCGAGCGTCTCGAAGAGGTCTTCGCGCGTCTGTTCGCAGGGGAGGGATTGCCGGGCCAGGGGCTGCGACTCTTTCTCGGGGACCTCGTCGCGCCACGTGACGTAGAGGCTTGGCGCATCGCGGGCACGATCGATTCAGGGCGTGAGCCGCTCGTGTTGGCCCCGTCGAACGAGACCGGATGGTTCGGCGGGACCGCACTCGTGTGTGTCGATCCGGTGTGGGGTGGCGGGGGTCTGGGGATCGGCGAGGCAGCTGCGGTTCTTGAGGCGGTTATGCGGGGAGACGAGCCGGTCGTGGCAGCCGCGGTCGTGTCGTACGAGGGCGAGGTTCGGGTCAGGATCTACCGCTCCGGTTTCGCGCGGACGGCCGACGGGTGGAGAACGTGGGGGTGCGTGCCGGTGGACGCGCCGGCGCTTGTGCTCGGAACCGAGCCCGGATTCGGCGCGGCGACGACCGACGGGTTCGGTTCCCCGGTGCAGAGAGAGCCGGTGCCTCCTGTGCTCTCACCCAACTTCTTCGATATCGAAGAAGTTGGGTATGGCGTGAAGGTAGCCTCGGTGCGTGAAGCCATCCTCGGCGGCGACGTCTACGTCCTCAATCTCACGATGCGACTCACCGGAACCCCATCGGCGGGACCCGCAGAAACGTTCGAGCGGCTTGTTCGTTCCTCGGCAGGACCGATGTCAGCGCTGTGGATCGATGGCGAGCGCTCGATCGTCTCGGTGTCGCCGGAGCGATTCCTCTCTGTCACCCAGGACGCGGACGGGCGATACGCCGAAGTCTGGCCGATTAAAGGAACCCGGCCCCGTCACACGGATCCCGCACGCGATGCTGCGCTCGCCGATGAGCTTGCAGCCAGCGACAAGGAACGCGCGGAGCACATCATGATCGTCGACATGGAGCGCAACGACCTCGGCCGCGTCTGCGAGGCGGGCAGCATCCGCGTCGATCCCCTGCTCGAAGTGTTCGCGACCCCGTACTGTCATCAGCTCGTCAGCAGGGTGACCGGGCGGTTGCGTCCAGACACGACCGTCGCCGAGCTGCTTGAAGCGACGTTTCCGTGCGGGTCTGTCACTGGGGCGCCCAAGGTGGCGGCTATGCGGCTCATCGAAGAACTCGAGTCATCGTCGCGCGGCGTCTACACCGGAAGCCTGCTCGTCGCTATGCCAGGCCGTCTGGACTCATCGGTGCTTATCCGAACGCTCGAATACGAGGGGGCAAGTGCGACTTGGGGAACGGGAGGCGGCATCACCATCGACTCGGATCCTGCCGAGGAGTGGCGCGAGGCGCTGCTCAAGACGTGGCCTGTTACCCGTCCGGCTCGCCTCTGACGTCGCCGACCAGCTGCACGGTACGGCGCGGGTAGGGGATTTCGATGCCCTCCTCGGCGAAGCGGACATGGATGCGCTTGAGGAACTCGTGGCGCGCAGGGAGGCGCTCCTTGTACTGCTCGACCTGCAGAACCGCGACCATGTCGATTCGAAAGTCGCCGAACGCAGTGAAGCGCACAGTCGGCTCGTGGTCCTTAACCGCGCCATCGACCTCGCGTTGGACGCCCGTGGCCACCTCGCGGACGACGCGCTCGACGTGTTCCAGATCGCTGTCGTACGCCACGCCGAGGGGCACGACCTCTCCGTGCTGCTCGTCGGCGGACGTGAAGTTCACGATGCGCGACCTGCCTATGATCGAGTTTGGCACGATGATGAGGTTGTTTGAGACCATCTTGATGGTGGTGTTTCGCCAGGTGACGTCCTGGACCCACCCTTCTTCACCGGTTTCCAGACGGATGAAGTCCCCAGGTTCTACCTGTCGGCTCATGAGCACCTGCACTCCGGAGAATAGGTTCTCCAGGGTCGGCTGCAGTGCGAGGCCCATGGCTAGACCTCCGACTCCCAGGGCCGCGAGCAGCGGGGTGATCGAGACGTCGAGAGCGGCGAGCATGATGAGCGAGCCGAGCAGCCAGATCAGAACACGTCCGACGTTCTCGAAGATGGTGCTCGAGGGCAGAGGTGCGTCCTCACGTCGCGCGAGTCGGCGGATCAGGTGACCCGTGAGTACGGCGAGTTTCGCGGTGACCACAAGAATCGCCGCAGCCCGCAAGGAGATCGTGACGGTTGCGAGAGTGCGGGGGTCCAGATCGAGGCGCGCCGCGCCGAGGCTCACACCCAGGATGAGGCCGAGCAGGGTCGGCAGTCCCCGCAGCGAATTCACCGTCACTTCGGCGGTTCGCCAGCCGCGTGTGCGCGTGAGCGCGCCGATGAGGCGAGACCCGAGCAGGTCGACCGCGACTCCGAGCAGCAGGGTGAGCGCGAACGCGGGTAGCGCCTCACGCACGTTCGACAACATCGATTCCAGGGCGAACCACCTCCTCGGTATGATGGTAGCAGAGCGATTCAGCGCACGGCGCAATGATGGGGCACGGCGGAGCTATGGGATCCGCGGCATCCGCGCACGAACCGGGCTATCGGTCGATGCGCAACCTCCGCAAAAGCTTGGCAGCCGGTTTCCCGGCGGCAGTCCATCCTTGGTGGCGGTAGTAGCGCCGCACCATGCGGGCGAGCGGTACGACGGAGTCCGGATCGTCGGGCTCGAGTCGTTCGCGCAGAGATCTGCCCGGCAACGTGTCGTCTGCCGAGGAGACCCCGAGCACGGCCGCGGTGATCGCGCCGAGCGGTCCGGCCGAATGGCTCACGAGCGGTGCCGGGATCACCGCATAACACGTGCGTGCAGACCCGCCTGTGATCGCCGTGTCGCCGGCGAGTCGCCATGCGCCGTCCGCCCGTTGACCGTACTGGCCTCGCACGATAGACTACCCGTTGCCTTGCGGACGGCTCCAAACGGTCTTCCGCACCGGAGCGGGCCGTTAGCTCAGTTGGTAGAGCAGGGGACTTTTAATCCCAAGGTCATAGGTTCGATCCCTATACGGCCCACCATCGCGAATATGCCCCCATCGTCTAGCGGCCAAGGACTCCGCCCTTTCAAGGCGGCAACAGGGATTCGAATTCCCTTGGGGGCACCATA
>CAMTXY010000322.1:0-1289 GCA_947085795.1 uncultured Actinomycetes bacterium
CGAACATACCCCGCGTCCATGGGCGCCAGAAGCTCTCGGTCTCGATGACAAGAACCTCGTCGAGGTCGGAGGGGGTCAGGGTTCTGATGCGCACGCTCATCGGGTCACATCCGGCGGGTCGGCGACCCCCGAAGAAGGCATCTTTGAGCTAGCGACGAGTCCGCGGCGGCGCTCGTTCTCCTCGGCGTCTGACAGGCGCGTGTAGATCGGAAGCAGGCTCGCGGGGTCGCCGTCTCCGGCTTCGCCCGCTCGCCGCGCGGTGCTGTAGGCCTGCAACAACCCGGCGCCCGACGGGGTCCAGAGGTATTCCTCGGCCACCACGACCTGCTCGCCCATCTCGGCGAGGAACACCTCGGCATACCTGCGCGACCCGTTGCCGGTGAGGATCACGGACCTGTCGAGGGCCGCCCACCGCGCGGCCGCCTCGACCGGTGCGCAGACCGTGTCGGGTTCGAGGCGCCGCACGCCCTGCGGGGAGACCTCGAAGAGCACGGGATATACCTCGCCACGCATCGCGTCCCCGATGACGCCGACGAGCGTGGATCCGGCCGTGGTGCCGACGATGCGCCACGCCACGGCGTCAAGGGTGCCGACTCCGTGCAACGGGACGCCGAGGCCGTGCGCGAGCCCTTTCGCGATCGAGACGCCGATACGGACGCCGGTGAAAGAACCGGGTCCCCGACCGACGACGACCTCGCCGATGTCGCCGATGGTAAGACCCGCGTCGGCGAGTGCCTCGGAGATGACCGGTAGCGCCCGGGTGAGCGCGGCGCGGGGCGCATGCACGTCGCACACGGCATCGACGCTCACGCCATCTTCGGTGAGCGTGCCGAGGGCGAGAGCCACCGCCTCGGTGGCCGTGTCGAGCGCGAGGATGGTCACGCTCATCGCTCGATCTCGATTCCTTCAAGAGGGGCGCACACGTCGAACCAGGCGGCGGCGAGCTCCTCGCCGCGCGTACCCGAAGCGGTGAAGGTGAGCCGCCGCCGCTCGTCGTCGACGATCTCCATGTGTACCGCAAGGTGCGCCGCGGGTGCCGCCTCGGCGAAGCGGTCACCCCACTCGACCGCGGTGACCCCGCCCGCTTCGAGGGTCCCGAAATAGTCGATGTCCTCGAGCTGCCCGGATGATTCGAGGCGGTACAGGTCGATGTGGTACAGCGGCAGCCTGCCCCTGTGCACGAGGAGGATGTTGAACGTCGGGCTCGTGACGGCCTCGGTGACCCCGAGTCCTTCCGCGATTCCTTTCACGAGTGCCGTCTTACCCGCACCGAGGTCGCCGGAGAGCAG
>CAMTXY010000323.1:0-2721 GCA_947085795.1 uncultured Actinomycetes bacterium
ATCGTGGCCGGCGCGCTCATCCTGGAGACGGTGATGGCGCTCGCCGGCGTCGATTCGACGCTCGTGAGCGAGCACGACATACTGTACGGGATGCTTCTTCAGGCCTACGCTGCCGAGGAGGTCTCGTGATGACTGTCCGTCGCAGACACGGCCACCAACCATGTTGCGGGGGACACGATACGGCGGTGTATCCGAACTGGTACAGGAGGGGGCCTTAAAAGCCTCTGGCCGCAAGGCCGTGTGGGTTCGAATCCCACCACCGCTACCACGAACGGTGACGTGAGCCGGGCGACCGGCTCCTCGGGTTGATGCACCAGGAGCGACGAGAGCGAGATGCGACGGAAAGGGAGGTGACCATGGCTGACGATGCGGCCGCGCGTCTGTATCAGGCGTTCGTGAGCCAGGACCCCGCCGCCGCCATCGCGGTCGTCGAGCGCGTCAAGAAAGGTGGTGTCCCCCAGGATCAGCTGTTCGACACGCTGTTCGTGCCCGCGATGTCGCTGCTCGGTGGCGCGTGGTCGTCGGGTGCCATCGACGAGGTCGCGTTCACGCAGGCCGCCGTCGTCGCGGAGCAGGTCACGAGCTTCGTGATCCCGCCAGCAGCCGCGCAGGACACAGGCGTCACCGTGCTCATCGGCACGATGCATCGGGACCATCACAGCATCGACAAGAACATCATCGGCGCGACCCTCAAAGAGGTCGGCCATCGGGTGATCGACCTCGGTAGCGACGTGAGACCCGCTGAGTTCCTCGAGCGCGTCGAAGAGACGAGCGCCCGCATCCTCATCGTCTGCGCGAGCACCATCGCGACCGCCGAGGATTGCGTGCGCGTGCGCGAGATGCTCTCGGCCGCCGCCCACGACGACGTGCTGATCCTCGTGGCGGGCGGCCCGTTTACAGCCGATGCGGGGCTTGCCAAGCGCATCGGCGCCAACGGTGTGGTCCGGAGCGCAGAGAGCGCCGTCAAACTCGTGGAGCGCATCTCGTACGACCGGCTGGGAAGCCCGAGGTGAACATGGCCGACCGCCCGAAACACGCCGCACTCGCCGAAGGCCTCGCACGCCAGGGCCACATGCAACCTGCGGTCGAAGCGTGCTACGCGGCGCTGCGCATCGACGAGTCGGACCCCGCGATCCACTGCCTGCTCGCCGACCTCATGCTCTCGGGCGACTTCTACGACGAGGCGATCGTCTCGGCGAGCCGCGCCATCGAGCTCGATCCGGCGTGCGCCGCCGCCTATCTCGCGCTCGGCCTGGCCTACGACCGGCGTGGCGGGATGTGGGACCAGTCGATCCTAGTGTGGCACGAGCTCGCCGAGGTCGAACCGGAGCTCGTCACCGCTCACGTGCAACTCGGCGAAGCGTTCTCGGCGGCCGCGTTCGACGGCGAGGCCATCGAAGCCTGGCGGCGGGCGCTCGAACTGGACCCGACCGAAGCGCGCGCGATGTACAACCTCGCCATCGCGGCCCTCAAGAAGGAGGGCATGGCTACCGCGCTCCCGGGCTTTCGCAAGGCCGGGGAGCTCGACCCGAGCCAGGACGACCTGTTCTTCGCGCTCGCGGGCGTCTGCGACGACGGCAACCCGGCGCCCGACCCCTCTGAGGTCGAGCCGGAGCGCCAGGCCCGCCTCGATGCCGCAGGGGCGCTTGCGTTCGAAGAGGACTACTTCGGCGCCGCGGAGCTTATCCGCCTCGTGCTCGACGAGAATCCCGACGACGCGGATGCGCTCGGGCTCGCCTCGTATCTGTACCTCAAACAGGAGGCTGTCAACGAGGCGATGGCCTGCGCGCTTCGGGCGCTGACCATCTCGACGCGGACTTCGACCGCCGTCTACACGCTCGGCGTCTCGTTCTCGAAGCGCTCGGGACTCAACCGCAACGCGACGCGGGTGTTCGCGGCGCTGGCCAAGGCGGTCCCAGCCAACGCCATGCCGCACGTGCTTTACGCCGAGTCCCTCCTCGGCTTGCAGCGTTACGGGCAGGCGGGGCAGTCGTACCGGCGCGCTCTCTCGCTCGATCCGGCGTGCGTGCGTGCCCGCTTCGGCCTCGCGGCCGTGCTGCTGACCGAGGGACGGTTCGCCGACGCGATGTGGGAGATGCGCCGGGCGGCCTATCACGACACGCGCAGGCAGGCTCTGTTCTGGCAGCTGTACGACGCCTACCGGGAGAGGCGGTCATGATGCCGACTCGCCGAGGAAGCCAGGACCGCCGCAATAGCCGGGCCGCAAGACCGGCCGAGCAGCAGGCGCCCGCGTCGGCTGCGCCCGTGCCCGTGGCCGCGAAGGAGACTCCGGCGCGCAAGACGGAACCCGCACCCGCTCCCGCCGCCGGCAGGGCGCCCCGCCGCAACGCGCTCTTCCCCGTGGGGGTGAACTACTACCCGCTCAACGCTGAGACCGACAGCTCGGACGACTGGTACGCGCACGATGTCGAGGCTGACTTCGCCGCGCTCGCCGCCGCCCGCTTCTCGATGGTGCGCGTCTTCGTCTCGTGGAAGGTGCTCGAGCCGCAGGTCGGACAGTACGACGAGGAAGCGCTCGAGCGCTTCGCCGACCTGCTGGCGGCAGCGCGCGAGCACCGGCTGCAGGTGATCGTCTGCTTCTTCGGCGACGACCGTCATGCCGAGCTGCTCGAAGTGCCGTGGGGCAGGCGGCGCGACCCGCGGACCGACTCGTACCTGGTATCCCGCCAGGTCGCGCTCGTGCAGAAGGTGGTCAACCGG
>CAMTXY010000324.1:0-2753 GCA_947085795.1 uncultured Actinomycetes bacterium
GAAGCGCCTCGTAAGGGTCATCACCGATGACCCGGTAGATCGCGAGATCGGCCTGGGAGCCGGTCGTCAGGATACCGAAATGCTCCGACAGTCCGAGAACCTCGGCCCCGTCGCGGGTGATCATCTCCACGATGCGGGTCGGCGTGAGCCGCGGTTCGAGGGCCGCGAGCGCTCGGGCTTCGGCGAACAGGTCGAGATCGTCGTTGCTGGCCAACGAATCGGTGCCGAGCGCGAGCCGCGCGCCGGCGCGTTCGAGCCGCGCGACGGGAGGGTCGCCCACCTGCAGATAGCGGTTCGAGCGCGGGCACAGCACCACTCCGGCGGTGCGCTTCGCGAGGAGCACGGCGTCGGCGGGCAGGACGCCGACGCCGTGGACCGCGACCGCCCCGTCAAGCACGCCCAGCTCGTCGAGGTAGCGCACCGTGGTCGTGCGCGGCGGCTTCCAGCCGTGGGCGAAACGCTTTGCCAGGTCGGCCAACGGCCCGGTGCCGGCCTGCATGAGCTCTTCCTCGGCGGGTGATTCGGCCACGTGCACGGCGTATCCGGCGTGTTGGACCCGCGCGATGGTGTGGGTGGCCCGCAGCAGATCGGGGCCTGAGGTATACGGGGCGTGCGGCGAGACGCCTATCCTGATGCGCCCGTCGAACCCCCGCGACGGGTCGAGCGGGAACTCGGCTTCGCTGAGCACACGAGGAAGCTTCTCGGCGGTGATGCCGAAGACTTCCCAGTAGAAGGTGCCGCCGAGGCCGGCATCGGCGCAGATCGCGAGCGACTCGGGTCCGTAGGCGATGTCTCCGACGACGGTCACGCCGCTTGTGATCGACTGGATCGCTCCGTGGGAGATCGAAGCGGCGATGTCGTCTCGGGACAGCGCGCGCCAGGCGATCGGAATCCGTGCGATCCACTCGTGGAAGGGGCGTGAGGGGGCGAGGCCTTTGAGACACGTCATCGCCAGGTGCGTGTGGGCGTTGACGAGGCCCGGAAGCAGCGTGCAGCCCTCGAAGTCGTGCCGCGGCTGTTCCGGGTGGCGGGCGAGCAGGTCGGCGGCCGTGCCGACTTCGACGATCCGGGAGCCCTTGACGAGGACGGCGCCGTCACGGATGGGGCTAGAGGAGATCGGGAGCACCCACGACGCGGTGACGAGCACGGCTCAGACTCCGCGGGGCGGGGACGGCCGCTGCTCTTCGGGGCGTTCGTCCGGAAGCGAGAGCAGCGAGGGCTTGCGCAGGTCGGCGCAGTCGCACGGCGCCGAAAGGTCGGCATGGGCGACCACGTCGACGACGATTCGGGCGATGGCGGCAGATTCTTCGAAGAACACGGCCGCGAGCTCTTCGTGCTCCCACGCGCGCACGACGCCCTCGCCGTAGTTGACCACGATGTAGATGCCTGCGAAGCACGCGCCGATGTCGCGGGCGAGGAAGACCTCCGGCGACAGCGACTGACCGACGAGATCCCCGCCGAGGCGGCGCATATAGTCGACCTCGGCGACGGACTCGAAGCGAGGCCCGTCGGTCACAAGGTACGTGCCGCGACGGAACACGCGAGCGAACGACACGCTCGCGCCTGCGTAGAGGTGCCCGGCGAGATCGGGGCAGATCGGGTCGCGCATGATGAGCAGGTGGTCGCCGCGCACGTAGATATCCTGCTTGACGGTCAGGTCGATGAAGTCGTCGGGAATCACGATGTCTCGCGGGTCGAGCAGGTGGTTCAGGGACCCGACGCCGCCGTCGGCGAGCACCTTGCGCACGCCCGCTTCGTGGAATACCCAGAAGGTCTGCAGCGACGCGTCGGCGCGCTTCACACCGCGACGCCACCCGTGCATCTTGACCGCCAGCGCGTCGCGGGTACCGTGCGGACCTTCGACCTGGAAGTGGGTGAAGGCGGGGCTGGGGCCGAACGGGGTGTCGAAGCGCACGCCGGTCGCCAGGACAGTGATCCTGGCATCGTCGAGGGCCCCTGGGAAATCGAAGCTCAAGGAGCCTGAGCCGCCACATATTCCGAAATCGGCAAGCGGGATGCGCTGTCCAGGCATGGAGTACCTCCTTCAGATTCGAGGCTAGCCCAAGTGGGCCGCGTGCACCAGTGCGAATCGGTTTCGCGTGCGTGGGTCCGGCCTGTCTGCAGCGCGATCGCATCGACTCGGTTATAGGAACCGGGGGCACCTAGAAACGCCGCACCTCGCGGTAGAGCGTGTCGCGCTGCACGGGCGTGAAGCCGGCGTCGCGCACGAGGCGCACGAGCTCCTCGCGGGCGAGCATGAAGCGCGCGCCGGCCGCCGCGACGACATTCTCCTCGATCATCGTCGAGCCCAGGTCGTTCGCGCCGAACACGAGCGCGACCTGTCCGATCTTGGCGCCCTGTGTGACCCAGCTCGCCTGAAGGTTTCGCACGTTGTCGAGGTAGAGCCGCGAGACGGCCAGCGTGCGCAGGTAGTCCCAGCCGCTCGCCGCCTCGAGTGTCACCCCGCGTGACGCGTGCTCGTCTTCGGCGAGCGCGGTGTTGCCTGGCTGGAAGCTCCATGGGATGAAGGCGCGAAAGCCCACGTGTCCGGTGGCCATGGCATCGTCTTGGACCTCGCGGATGCGCCGCAGGTGCTCGATGCGCTCGGGAAGTGTCTCGATGCCGCCGAACATCATAGTCGCGGTCGTCGAGATGTGAAGCGTGTGGGCCTCTCGCATGACGCCGAGCCACTGGTCGGAGCTCGCCTTCCTCGGCGAGACGTGTCCGCGGACTCGGTCCACGAGGATCTCGGC
>CAMTXY010000325.1:0-1116 GCA_947085795.1 uncultured Actinomycetes bacterium
GACGAGATCCAGGACCTGGCGCTTTCCTACAACCGCATGGCCGGTCACCTGGGTGAGGCATTCGGAGCGATCCGCGATAATGAACGGCGGATCGCAGCGGTCGTCGAGTCGATGGCCGAAGGAGTGATCGCGTTTGACGCGTTCGGAGCGGTGAGGGTCATCAACCCGGAGGCGATGCGGCTGCTCGGTGTTTCAGATGCCGAAGCGATGGGTGCTTCGGCTACCGAAATCACAGATGTTTCCGAGGTCCACGGGGCGGTTGCAATGGGGTTTGAGGGCCGCGGCACGGCACGGCTCGTGAACGTGGACGGCGTGACGATGCGCGTGCAGTGCACTCCCCTGTTCGAATCCGGCGGAGACGTGGACGGTGCGGTGCTTCTGCTTGCCGACGTGACGGAGCAACGGCGTATCGAAGACGCGCAGCGCCGGTTCGTTGCCGACGCCAGCCACGAGATGCGCACGCCGATCGCTGCGATCAAAGGGATGCTCGAGCTCCTGGTGGACGGTGCACAGAACGATCCGGAGGTGCGCGAGGACTTCATCGGCACGATGCAGGTCGAGGCCGACCGGCTCGGTCGGCTCGTGAGCGATCTGCTGACCCTCGCTCAACTTGACGCGGGCAGCCTGCTCCTGGCACCCGGGCCGGAGTGGGCGGCAGACTTGCTCGGGGATGTCGCCCGGCTGATGCACCCGCTGGCCGAGCGTGCTGGAGTCGAGCTTTCGGTGGAGGTTCCCGAGGTCGGCGTGCGGGTCAGAGCCGACCGCGATCGCGTGGTGCAGGTGCTGCTGAGCTTCACCGACAACGCGATCAAACACTCGGACAGCGGCACGACAGTACACCTGCGCGCGCGGCACGTCGCCGACGAAGTGGTGCTCGAGATTGCCGATGAGGGCGCCGGAATCGAAGCCGAGGCGCTCGAGCGCGTCTTCGAACGGTTCTACCGGGCCGATACGTCGCGCTCCGGCGGCAAGGGAGCCGGGTTGGGGCTTGCAATCGCGAAGGAGATCGTGGAGGCTCACGGCTCACGCATCGAAATCGACTCTGTGCCGGGTGCCGGGACGACACTCGGCTTCCGCTTGCCGCTCGCACAGGGGAAAGCGGCCGCGCAGTTCGGC
>CAMTXY010000326.1:0-5677 GCA_947085795.1 uncultured Actinomycetes bacterium
GGCGCTCGAGCGCGACACGCGCGGGTTCAACTCGATGACGACGAGTCGACCATCGCCTGGGTTGACCGCGAACTGCACGTTGCTGCCCCCGGTCTCGACCCCGATCTCGCGCATGATCGCGATCGAAGCGTCACGCATGACCTGGTATTCGCGGTCACTCAGCGTCTGGGCCGGCTCCACGGTGATCGAGTCGCCGGTGTGCACGCCCATCGCGTCGAAGTTCTCGATGGAGCACACGATGACCACGTTGTCGTTGCAGTCGCGCATGACCTCCATCTCGTACTCTTTCCAGCCGAGCACGCTCTCCTCGATTAGCACCTCGCCGACCGGGGAGAGCGCCACGCCGCCCGCGACGATCTCGCGCAGCTCGTCGACGTTGTAGGCGATGCCGCCACCGGCACCCCCGAGCGTGAACGACGGCCGCACCACGACAGGCAGTCCGAGATCGGCAACAATCTCCTCGGCATCGCGCACCGAGTACGCGTAACCGCTGCGCGGCACGTCGAGCCCGATACGACGCATCGCCTCGGCGAAAAGCTTGCGGTCCTCGCCCTTTTTGATCGCGTCGAGTTTCGCGCCGATGAGTTCGACGCCGTACTCGTCGAGAATGCCCGCCTCGGCTAGTGCGACGGCGCAGTTGAGCCCCGTCTGGCCACCGAGAGTGGGCAGGAGCGCATCGGGTCGTTCGCGCTCGATGACCTTCGCCACGAACTGCGGCGTGACCGGCTCGACGTACGTACGATGGGCCAGTTCGGGATCGGTCATGATAGTCGCCGGGTTACTGTTGACAAGCACGACCTCGTAGCCGTCCTCCCGCAGCACCTTGCACGCCTGCGACCCCGAGTAGTCGAACTCGCACGCCTGGCCGATGACTATCGGCCCTGCGCCGATCACGAGGATCCTGCTGATGTCGTTGCGGCGGGGCATCCTGCTCCTTCGAACGTGTTCTCACATACGGCGATACGTGTGTGGCTGCTACCTTACTCCTCGCCGTCCATCATCCGAGTGAACGCCTTGAACAGGTACCGTGAGTCGTGGGGTCCCGGTGCGGCCTCCGGGTGGTACTGCACGGAGAACGCAGGCACGTCGAGCAGCCGGATGCCCTCGGTGGTCATGTCGTTGAGATTGACGTGCGTGAGCCCGACGCGGCCGAAACGCTCGGAACGCACGACCGGGGCGGTACCCGCCCGCACCCATGACTTTAGGTCAGCCGCATCGTGCGACAGACCTCCGCTGTCCTCGGGAATCAGCTCGCCGATGCTGCCGAAATCAACGCAGAACCCATGGTTCTGGCTCGTGATCTCGACGCGGCCGGTGAGCAGGTTACCCACGGGCTGGTTGCCGCCACGGTGGCCGTACTTGAGCTTGTAGGTCGTGCCTCCGACCGCCAGCGAAAGCATCTGGTGGCCGAGGCAGATGCCGAACAGCGGCACGGTGCCGAGGAGATCGCGCAACGTACCGTACAGATACCCGACGGCCGCCGGGTCACCGGGGCCGTTGGCGAGGAACACGCCGTCGGGCGCAAGCTCCAAGATCTCGGCCGCGCTGGTGGTGGGCGGGATTACGATCACGTCGCAGCCCGCCTCGGCGAGCCGTCGCAGGATGTTGTACTTGATGCCGGAGTCCACCGCTACGACACGGTAGGCCGGGTTGACCGGCAGCACGCCGGTGTCCACCGGCAAACCCGCACCCGGGACCGGCTCACCCCACGTGTAGCGCTCACCCACCGCGACCTCGGCGACGAGATCGCGGCCCACGAGCCCTGGCGAGGCTGCGGCTTTGGCGACGAGCGACGCCGGGTCGAGGTCGGTCGTCGAGATGACCGCGCGCATCGCGCCGGCCTCGCGGATGTGCCGCGTGAGCTGCCGGGTGTCGATGCCCTCGATGGCGACGACCTTGTGACGGCGCAGGAACTCCGGCAGGCTTTCCTCGGAGCGCCAGTTGCTCGGCGTCTCGCACATCGCACGCACGACGAAGCCTCTCGCGAACACCCCGCGCGACTCCATGTCCACGCCGTTGACGCCGTAGTTGCCGATGTGCGGCATCGTCATGGTGACGATCTGCCCGGCGTAGCTCGGGTCGGTCAGCACCTCCTGGTAGCCGGAAAGCGACGTGTTGAACACGACCTCTCCGACCTCTTCGCCGAGAGCACCGCAGGCCAGGCCCGAGAACACGGTACCGTCTTCGAGCGCGAGCATCGCGCGTGCACGCGTCACCGGGCGACCACCTTCCCGTTTCTCAGCGCGAACCTGCCCTCCACGAGCACGTCCGTCGCCTTGCCGAGGAATCTACCCAGAAGGAAGGCTGAGTTGGCCGACTTGCTCTCGAACCACTCGCGGGTGACCTCCACCCGAGCTTCCGGATCGATGACGGTGATATCGGCCACTCCGCCAACCTCGATGCGCACCTGCGCAAGACCGAGCACGGCACGGGGGGCGGTAGCCATCACACGCACGAGATCAGACCAGTCCATCATTTTCGGCTCGATGAGATGCGTGATCACGAGGGACAGCGCCGTCTCAAGGCCCGTAGTGCCGAACGGAGCCAGCTCGAACTCGAGTTCCTTCTCATGCGGTGCGTGCGGTGCATGGTCGGTCGCGATGCAGTCGAGGGTGCCGTCGAGCAGCGCCGCGACGAGCGCCTGACGATCCTCCTCGGTACGCAGCGGTGGGTTCATCTTGAGATTCGTATTGTAGTGAGTGTCGAGCGTGTCTTCGGTGAGGAACAGGTGGTGCGGGGTGACCTCGGCGGTCACGGCGACACTGCGCGCCTTGGCGGCGCGCACGAGCTCGGCACTCCCACGCGTCGAGAGGTGCGCGAGGTGCAGCCTGCAGCCGGTCAACTCCGCGAGGCGGATGTCGCGGGCGACCGCGACCTCCTCGGCGGCGGTCGGCAGACCGGGAAGCCCCAGGCGCGTCGAGACGACGCCTTCGTTCACGACACCGGCGCCAGCGAGCGATTCGTCCTCGCAATGGCTGATGATCGTCGTGCCGAAGGCCTTGGCGTAGTCCATCACGCGGCGCATCATGGCTGCGCTCTGGATCCCACAGCCGTCGTCGCTGAAGCCCACGGCACCCCCGGCGATCATGTCGGCGATTTCGGCGAGCGCCTCACCTTTCTGACCGACGGTGCATGCGCCGATCGGGTGCACCCGCACGATGCCCCGCTCGGCGGCCCGCTCGACGACGAACCGGATCTTCGAGCCGCCATCCGTGATCGGAGAGGTGTTCGGCATCGCGCACACGGCCGTGTAGCCGCCGTGAGCCGCCGCACGTGTGCCGCTCTCGATAGTCTCCTTGTCCTCGCGGCCCGGTTCGCGCAGGTGCGTGTGGATGTCGACGAGTCCGGGCACCACGATCTTCTCGGCACACTCGATGACCTGGCCCTTCGGGATCTTCAGCTCGGTACCGACCTCCACGATCCGCCCGTCGCGCACAACGATGTCGAAGACGCCGTCGATTCCGAGCTGCGGGTCGATCACGCGTCCGCCTCTAAGCAGCAGCGCCACTGTCACCACCTCCCAACAACAAGTACATCGCGGCCATCCGCACCGCTACACCCGCGTTTACCTGGTCGAGCACGACCGCGCGATCGGAATCCGCCACCGCCGAGGAGATCTCGACGCCGCGATTCATCGGTCCGGGGTGCATGACAAGTACATCCGGCTTCATCCGGGCGAGCCGCGACGCGTTCAACCCATATAGAGTCGCGTACTCGCGCAAGCTCGGAAACGGCATCTGCTCGCTGCGCTCCATCTGGACCCTCAGCAGGTAGACGATATCGAGGTCGGCGAGCACCTCGTCAAGCGAGTGCGACACCTCGGCGCCGAGCACGTCAGGGCGGGCCGGCATGAGCGTCGGCGGACCGATCACGATCGGAGTGGCGCCGACGCTGCGAAGCGCCGGAACGAGCGAGCCGGCCACCCGGGAGTGAGCGATGTCGCCGACGATGCCGACCTTGAGGCCTGCAAGCCGTCCGGCCCGCTGCCTGATGGTGAACAGGTCGAGCAACGCCTGGGTCGGGTGCTGGTGCATCCCGTCTCCGCCGTTGATGACATGCGAGTCCATGCACTCGGCGAGAATCTGGGGTGCGCCCGCGTACGCATGCCTCACAACGATCAGGTCGCACGCCATCGCCGAGAGCGTCTTGGCGGTGTCGCGCAGCGATTCACCTTTGACGGTCGCGCTCGCCGATCCGGTCATGTTGATCGCGTCGGCGCTCAGGCGCTTGGCCGCGATCTCGAAACTCGTCCGTGTACGAGTCGACGGCTCAAGAAAGAGGTTGATGACGGTGCGGCCTCGCAGAGTCGGCAGCTTCTTGATGCGACGCTCGTTGATCTCCTGGAACGACTCGGCCGTGTCGAGGATCGTCGTGATGTCCTCGACGCTAAGGTCGTCCATCGTCATGATGTGACGGCAGCTAAGCACGCTCTGCCTCCTCCCCGGTCGACTCGAGGATCTCAACGGCGTCAGAGCCATCGACTTCGCCGAGGAACACCCTGATACGCTCCTTACTGCTCGTCGGCACGTTCTTGCCGACGAAATCCGCTCGGATCGGCAGCTCGCGATGACCCCGGTCCACGAGTACCGCGAGCCTGATCGAGCGGGGACGACCGTAGTCCATAATCGCGTCCATGGCCGCGCGGATCGTCCGTCCGGTGAACAGGACATCATCGACGAGCACGATGTCGCAGCCCTCAACCTCGAACGGGATGTCGGTACGATGGACTTCGGGGTTGAGGCGCACTCCAACGTCATCACGGTAGAACGCGATGTCCAGCGACCCTGTGGGAACCTCTACGCCCTCGATGTCGCGGATGCGAGCGGCGAGACGCTCGGCGAGACGCGCCCCTCGCGTGAGAATACCGACCACCCCGATATCCGCAGCACCCTTGTTGGCCTCTAGGATCTCGTGCGCGATGCGCGTGATGGCGCGCTCGATCGCGTCGACATCCATCACGACCGCCTTGGTGCGATATGCCACGAACCACACCTCCTTCGACGAACCGGCCGCCACCGGCGCTCGCGCGAAAGACCGCGTACGCGGCCACCCCGACAACGAAAAGCGCCTTCTCGCGTGGCCGGCAAGAAGGCACATCGGGTTCGTCGGTCGGTACCCGAAGGCACCGGCGCGTCACGTCTGTTTCCCTTGCCGGCCTCACAGGACCGGGTTTAAAGGTCTGACTGACGATAGCAGGCGCAAGGCGCGCTGCCAAGAGTGGCGTTGACCGTCCAGCGGGATGCCTCCTAGCAGGAATGACGTGATCGTGGGACGGCCCGCTGCTCGCGACCCCCTATTACGGTACCGAGTCCTGCCACCAGCGACAGTGCAACCCACACTAGTCCATCCACAAGAAGTGCATCGTTCATGCTCAAGTGACCCGCACCCGGCAGATAGGGAGTCACTAGTGCCTGATATGGCAGTACGCCGATGAACGACGACATCCACATGCCGACGAACACCGCTCCGGGCAACGGTAGTTATTGGGGTTCGAGCTTCTTGCGCCCTCCAGTTTCTGCAAGTGTGAATCGGCGGACCTGATTCCTCCCTCGATGCGATCCTTGTACCATAATCCAAGTGTAGCGCTCAATCGCCCACGGGACTCCGTACTTGACGATTGCCCACACGCCGACAACTGCTACAACTGCGCCGATGGCGACCCAGCCAACACCAGGAA
>CAMTXY010000327.1:0-2037 GCA_947085795.1 uncultured Actinomycetes bacterium
AGGTGCTGCGTGACCTCGGCCAGCAAAACTGGGGTGTGCCGGTATTCCATTGTCAAGCCTTCAGAGCAGGCCCGCGTCGGCCAGCTCCTTCGCGAGATCCTCGATGCTCTCGCCGGCCTCGCTGTACGCGCTCCATGCTTCCGCATCCCACAACTCGATGCGGTTGCCGTTGCCGGTCACGGCGACGTCCTTGCTCAGAACGGCGTACTCACGCAGGTTCGCAGGTAGCCCGATGCGACCGGCCGAGTCGAGCTCGACTTCCACCGCGCCGGCGGTGAAGAAGCGGCGTACCTTGCGGACTCGGGGCTCGAAGTCCTCGCGCTCGACGAGCTCCTCGACGAAACGCGCGTACTCCTCGGCGGGATAAACGTACAAGCATCTGTCGAGACCCTTGGCCACGACGAGCTTGCCGGTCATCTCGGCCCTGAAGCGGGCAGGCAGCGAGATGCGTCCCTTGGCATCCAGCGTGTGCTGGTAGTCGCCGAGAAACATGCCGCCGATCCCTCCACTGCTCCTCGTCATGCGGCACGATCGTGATGTGCGCCGCGTGCGTGTTCGATCCCACGCACCACACTGTATGCCACTTCATCCCACTTTGCAACACCTATATGGGATATCATCCCACCGTCTTCCACCATGCCCGGCTCCGGCCCCCGCGAGCCCGACTCCGGTTCCGCGCGAACCCCACCACGGTTTCGGGCGTCATAGCCATAGAACGATGCAGGAAACGGACGTTGACAGCGGAATTGAACGACAGAAGGCGCACGGTGGTTGCCGCGGTCGCGTATGACGCAGTAGAATCCTCTGCAGACCCGATCAGTGATACGGAGGTGAAGCACTCTCATGGGAACCAACATCGCGGGTACTCTGTTCATCACGTTCACGGTCGCTTTCTTCGTGGTCGTGGCCCTCGGCGTGGCGCTTGGCGCCTACGCTGCCACGCAGATGAAGAAGCTCGAAGAGAAGTGCAAGTAGCCTCCCGTTCACGATTCCGCTGCGATCGTTCCTGACGCCCTCCTGCCGCACCTGGTCGAGGGCGTCTGCATTATATGGACACGTCAGTTCGATGCCGAGGAGGTGCTACGGTGAACCGTCAGAGCATTGCGAGGCGGTGGAAGCGCCCGACGATCGTGCTGTCGTTGATCGCGGTGCTGGCGCTCGCGGCCATGCTGTCCGGATGCGGCCTGCTTATGGATCCCGCCGCGACCGAAGATGTCGCGCGCGACGGCCGCCAGTCCCCGTATGCGGATCCGGTACCCGAAAGCGGCGGGTACGACTCCGGCGCCGTCGAGGGGGGCGAGGGTGTTGCACTCGATTACGATGAATCGACCGTCACGAAGATCGCCCCTCCCCCTGGCGCCCCCGGAGCCGGTCCGGACGCGGCCACCGTCCCCGCTGAAGACCGACTCGTGATACGCCGTGTCGATATGCGCCTGCGGGTCGAGAACGTCGGCAAGGCGGTCGACGCTGTCCGGTCCGCCGTCGACAAGCACGAAGGTACCGTCATCGACCTCAATGTGAGCACGGATGACAGCGAACCCGTCTACCGCTATGCCGAGACCCCACTCGACGGAGCACCGCTCTCCGGCTATCTGACGGTCCGCTTGCCCGCAGCCTCCCTCGACGCGTTCCTAGACGACATCGCCGACGTGGGTACGGTGCTGCGCGAGGCCGAGAACCTGAGTGATGTCACCCAGGAGCACGTCGATCTGAACGCCCGCCTCGTAAACCTGCGGGCCACCGAGGCTCAGCTGCGCGACTTCCTCAAGAAGGCCAAGAACGTCACCGAGATGCTCGCGGTCGAACAGGAGCTCTCGCGCGTACGCGGTGAGATAGAGGCGATGCAGGCCCAGATCGCGTACCTCGAGCGCCAGGCGGCTCACTCCACGGTCACGATCGAACTGACCGGCCCCAAGCCGATCGTGCGTCCGACTGGCGAGGACTGGGGCTTCGCGGCCGCACTCACCGAGTCGGTCCGGGCGTTCATGCGCACCGTCAACACGCTCATCGTTGCCGTCGGCGCGTTCGCTCCGCTCA
>CAMTXY010000328.1:0-4026 GCA_947085795.1 uncultured Actinomycetes bacterium
CGAGACCGGTTCCGCTCCGAGGTCGAGCATGCGCCGGACACCGGAGACGATGTCGCCGCCGGAGAACGCTGCGATCACAAGCTTCCCGAGTCCGGCAGCCTCGACGGCGAGATGCACGTCCTCGACGGATTGCATCGGATCGATGGCCATGACATCGGTATCCTGGCGCATGCCTGCGGCGAAGTACGATTCCGCACCGACCGGCGCACCTGGATTGACGAGCACCTGCGCGACGGCGGGAATCTCGTACTCCACCGAACGCTCGACCGAGTAGACGGTTTTGCCGACCTGCGCCGCATGATGCAGCAACGCGTAGTAGGTCGCGGAGCGTCCCCCCGCGACCGGAGCGCACACGAGCAGGATGCCGCGGCCGCGCTCGACCATCGCATGCAGCGCGCGTGTCTCTGCCTCGTTCATGCCGAGTTCGGACAGGCCGCTCGGCATCGGCCGTTCGTTGCCGAGCGACACAACGACACGCTGACCCGCAATGGTAGGAACGGCCGAGACCGTCAGCACGAGATCACGGTCGGCGATGTGGACCTTGACGCGCCCGAGCGCCGGCCGGGAGGACTGGACCGCAGACAGACGGGCGAACGCCTTGATGCCATCGACGAGCGCGCTTTGCAGGGACAGCGGGGCGCTCGCGATCTTCTCGAGCCGGCCTTGGATCCGATAGACGAGGAAGAAGTCCTCTTTGTACGGCAACAGGTGGATCCGGGACGCACCCTTGCCGACCGCGTGCGCGAAGATGTCAGACACGAGCACGGCGACCTTGCCAGCATCAGCGACGGCCAGCACGTCGAGGTCGATAGCCGGCGGGCCGGCCGGTGCGACGGTCTCGACCACCTCTTCGATGGTTCGGGCTGGCTCGACGAGTGCGGCCGCGACCTGTTCGCCGGCGAGCGGCTCGGTGACCACCGGTGCGGAGTCGACCGGCGGCGCCTCGAAGAAGTCCGCAGCGTCGATGACGGGCTCCTCGGCGAGGAGGTCATCGGGTACGGAAGCGTGCGCGACGAGGGTATCTGACGCGGGGGCTGCCGGTGCCGCCGTGTCATAGTACTGGTCGATCGCCGCTACCACCGACGCGGTGTCCGCGAGCACGGCTTCGATCTCGAGGCCGAGCGTGGCCGAAAGATCGTCGAGCCGGAAGACGTCCATGGGGTCGCCGATAGCCACGGTGAGCATGCCTTCGATCTCGAACAGCGGCAGGACGTCGTGTGCGCGCGCCAGCTCCAGCGGCACGATGCGAAGCGCGTCGTCGTCCGGCGCGTAACTCGAAAGATCGACGCTCGGGACTCCGAGCTCCTCTTCCAGCGCACTTTCGACATCCGCGGGTGTCGCTAGTCCACGCTGCATGAGCACCTCGCCCGCGCTCACGCCGCCCGAGGATGCGGCATCGGCGATGACGGTGATCTGTTCGACCGTCAGCAGCCCCGCTTTGGCGAGTGCATCCAGAACACGGCTCGTAACC
Organism: uncultured Actinomycetes bacterium; assembly: GCA_947085795.1. Classification (GTDB taxonomy): domain Bacteria; phylum Actinomycetota; class Coriobacteriia; order Anaerosomatales; family UBA912; genus CAMTXY01. The sequence continues at coordinate 1,472 of CAMTXY010000328.1, forward strand.
GATTCCGTCATGGCAGCGACCTACCCCTGGACCTTTTCGAGCTCTTCGGCTACCGCCTGCAGCAGGCGCTCGGGCTCGATGGGCTTGGTGAGATACTGATTGGCGCCGGTCCTGATGCCGGTCGCCATCGCCTGCTCTTCGGTCTTCGCTGTGAGCATGATGATCGGGATCGCCTTGTACTTCGCATCGAATTTCAGAAGCCGACAGACGCGGTAGCCGTCGAGCTTGGGCAGCATCACGTCAAGGAGGATCAGGTCGGGCATCTCGGCCCGGGCGGTCTCGAGCGCCTCAGCACCGTCTGACGCGGTGATAACCTCATAGCCGCCGGCGATGAGGATCACTTTGATCATCTCGAGAATGGTGGGGCTGTCGTCCACCGCAAGGATGCGTGCATCGGCCATTCCTGTACTCCCCTCTGCGCTCCGGGTATCCGTACCAATGACTATCGCCCTTGTGGGTAACGGGCTCTAGGAGCCCTACACGCCTTTCCGACACTCTACCAGACTGCGCTCGACCGTCTTCGCGAGCAGGTCCGCCTTGAATCCTCCCATGAACGCCGTCCATGGCCCCTCCGGGTTCTCGTAAAGCGTCCTCAACGTAAGTTCGTATTCCCTGCACGCGTCCTGGATGGCGCCCATGGACTTGTACAGATTGCCGAGGTTCAAGTGCGCGAGTACGAACCCTGAATCGATGTAGATGGTGCGCTTGAACTCCGAGAGCGCGAGCATCTTCTCATCGCGCCTAAGGTGGATCATGCCGAGGACGTAGCGCGCCGCAGCGACGAGCGGGTCGATCGCGAGCACCTTCTCGCACTCGCCATACGCCGCGTCGAGATCTCCGGTGTCCGCGTGAGCACCAGCTGCGAGCAGGTACGCCTTCGGGTTGTGCGGCTCAAGATCGAGTACCCGCTCCACCGTCTCGAACACGCTCGCATAATCACCCGCCACCGAAGCAGCCTGGGCCTGGGCGAGCAGCTCCGCCACCTCGGCGCCGCGCTCGATCTCCGACGGTTCGGGGCCGGATGGCGCCGCCTGGAACGCCTCGGACGGCTGCCGTCGTGAGCCGACCGCAACACGGTCGCGTGGCGAACCGCCGGACGTGGCGCCCGTCCTCTGCGCGGCTGAGCGCCGCAGTGTCCGTCGCTCCCTCGAAGCGGTCGTGTCATCTGCAGCCGACAGCGAGAACACCGTGCGGTCGCGCGGCTTCCGGTACAAGAAGACTCCGCCGATCTCCACCGGGTCGAACCGGTCGGAGATGCTCGTGAGCGTCTCCGAATGGCCGATGAACAGGTAGCCGCCCGGGTTGAGCGAATCGTGGAAGTTCTGGACCACCCTACGTGTCGACTCAAGCCGGAAGTAGATGGTGACGTTACGGCAGAAGATGACGTCCCAGTTGCCCATCAGAGCAATCGGATACGGCTCCTTGATGAGGTTGTGGTATTGGAACGTGACCATCCTGCGCACGTCATCGGAGACCCGGTGACCGTGGGGCGTCGGCACGAAGAAGCGACTCGACACGGTGTGGGGGATGGACAACAGACTGCGTGCGGGATAGACACCCTGCTTCGCCTTGAGCAGCGCGTTCGTCGAGACGTCCGTGCCGAGAACCTCAGGCGTGTAACCGAACCCTTCGAGCCCCGAATCAAGCAGCACCATCGCGACCGTATACGGCTCCTCGCCGGTCGAGCAGCCGGCCGACCACACGCGGAAGCGCCGATCGGGCGGGGGCTTGCCTGTGAGGATCTCGGGGATCACGGCGTTGCGCAACACCTCGAACTGCTGCGGGAACCGGAAGAAGCTCGTCTCGTTGATCGTGACGAGGTTCATGAGCTCCTTGAACTCGTCCTCGTCGGTGGTGAGCCGCTGGTAGTAATGCTCGAGCGACGTGTGTCCATGACGCGTCGCCCGCGTGATGAGCGAGATACGCAGCGAGTCCGTCTTCTGCTCCTCGAGGAATATCCCGGAGTGCTGATTGATGTAGTCCCGGAATCTGGTGAACTCCTCGGGCGTGAGGTCTTTCGAGATGTTCTCGCCGAATCCGGCCATCACGTCTACTCTGCCGCCAGTGCCTCATCGGGCGCACCGAATTTGTCTATCAAGCCTGCGGAATACATGCCGAAGAGGATCTTCGCGGTCTCGAAATCGTTGTACCCGGTCAGTTCGACGAGTTCCCGCACCGATCGGCCGCCGTGCAGGTAACACAGCAACATCCATTCTCTCGGCTTGAGGTGTATCTCCATGGACTTGTCGCCGGGGGCGCTCGCCATGACGAACCTCGTATCCATCCCCGGAATCTTCTGGCGGATCCTGTTCCACAACTCAAGTCTGCGCGCCGACTCCATGATGATGTTCTCGACCGAGACGGAGATGCCGATGTCCTCGTCCTCGCACGCCTCGTCAGCCTCGAATCTCAAGTCGCCATCTTCCCATCGGAACAGGTCGAACAGCGTGTCGTTGATCTGGTCCTGGATGAAGTTCTCGAGCACCTTGCTCTCCAGGTATCCTTCGTCGACGAGAATCTGCCCGAGCCTGCGATTGGCCTTCTCCTTCTTCTGA
>CAMTXY010000329.1:0-2497 GCA_947085795.1 uncultured Actinomycetes bacterium
CGAGGTTCTCGACGATCTTCTGGAGCCGGGAGACGCGGTACTGGTCAAGGCATCGCGGGTCATGGGATTGGAACGGATCGTGGAAGGAATCGTGACGCCGCATGTTTAGTCTCGCGCAGTATCCTTCATACCAGGTCTTCCTGGGGGTGGTTCTGGCGCTTGTGACGTGTGCGGCTGTGTTTCCGTTCTGGATCAAGCTACTGCGCTTCCGCAACATCGGACAACAGGTTCGCGCCGACGGGCCGCAGGGGCACCTCGTCAAGCAGGGTACCCCCACGATGGGCGGCGTGCTCATACTCATCGTCGTGTCCGCGGTCTACGTGCTCATGGGCGACTTCGGTCGGCTCTCGTTATTAGCGCTCGGCGCGATGGCGGCCTGTGGGGTCCTGGGTCTTTTCGATGACTGGTCCAAAGTCGCCCACGAACGCTCGCTCGGGCTTTCCCCTCGCGCCAAGATCCTTGGTCAGGGGGTGGTCGCGCTCGTGTTCGGCCTGTTCGTGGTCAACTGGGGCGGCCTGACGGCCGAGGTCACATTGCCGCTCCTCGCCGGATCCCTCGATCTGGGCGTCTATACATCCGTCTTGGAGATCGGCACCTACGTACTGGCGGTGCCGTGGCTTTACCTTGCTCTGGTGTTCGTGATGATGATCAGCACGAGCAACACGGTCAATCTCACCGACGGGCTCGACGGGCTGGCGGCAGGCACGGTCACCATCGTTATGCTCGCGTACGCGGGAATCGCGTTCCGCCAGGATCGCCTCGACATCGCGTTGTTGGCAGCGAGCGTGGCAGGCGCGTGCATCGGGTTCCTCTGGTACAACAGCCACCCGGCCGACATCTTCATGGGGGACACCGGTTCACTCGGGCTTGGAGCGGGCATCGCCGCCCTGGCCATCATCACCAAGACCGAGCTTCTGCTCGTGCTCATCGGGGGCATCTACGTTGCCGAGGGACTCTCGGTGATCCTGCAGGTCGCCTCGTACAAGCTGACAGGACGCCGCATCTTCAGAATGGCGCCGATCCACCATCACTTCGAGATGATCGGATGGTCCGAGACCAAGGTCATGGTTCGGTTCTGGATCGTGACGGGCATCATGGCCGGCGCCGGGTTCGCCCTGTACTTCATCGGTTCGGTCAGGGGGTAGCGCGTGGATCCGCTACCCCGACATCTCGCCGTGCTCGGCCTGGGGGCGTCAGGCCTGGCTGTAGCTCGCTATATCGTGGCGCGTCGAGAGGCTGGCGAGCCGGTCGACGTCACGGTCTACGACGCGGGTGATTCAGACGAGCTTCACTCGCGCGCGATGGCGCTGCGGGAGCGGTCGGTGCGCGTCGTCCTGAACGCTTCATGTCTGCTTGAGCCGGTCGATCTATGCATCGCGAGTCCGGGCATTCCGCCCACCAGCGAACTGCGTCGTTCCGCGTTCGAGTTCGCATCGCGGGTCATAAGCGAGATCGAGTTCGCGTTCGAGCGTTCGCGTTCCCCATGGCTGGCTGTGACCGGGACCAATGGCAAGACGACGGTGACGAGTCTGGTGGCCCACCTCATGCGCGAAGGAGGGGTGCCGGTCGAATGCGCCGGTAACATAGGGAATCCGGCTATCGCGGTGGTCGATGACGCCGGCTCGTCGACTGCGATCGTGGCCGAGGTGTCGTCCTTCCAGCTCGCCCTCACACAGCGGTTCCATCCGCGCGTCTCGGTTCTGCTCAACATCACGCCGGATCACATCGACTGGCACGGGTCGCTCGAGACGTACGCGGCCGATAAGGCGCGGGTGTTCCGAAACCAGGGCGCGGACGACACCGCGATCATCGACATCGACGACCCGGGATCGGCACTCTACGCCGATGGCGTCGAGGCCCGCGGGGTCCGTGTGGTCCGTGTGTCGCGCCACGGCTTGCCATCGGGCGGGGCGGGCGTGGTGGATGGCGTACTCACTCTGGATGGCGCGTCGGGCCCCGTGCCGCTGCTCGCCGCCGGTGACCTCGGCATCCGCGGCGATCACAACGTCAGTAACGCGCTCGCCGCCGCCGCCGCCGGATATGCGTGGGGCGTGACGCCTGGCGCGCTCCGATCCGGGCTTGCGAGTTTCGCCCCCGTCCCTCACAGGCTTCAGACCGTCGGCGTGATCGACGGGATCGAGTACGTCAACGACTCGAAGGCCACGAACCCGGGCGCCGTGCTCGTGGCGTTGTCCGCGTTCGCCGATCGGAGAATCGTGTTGCTGCTCGGTGGCCGGAACAAGGGCAGCGCGTTTTACGAAGTGGCCGAAGCGGCCGCACGTGCATGCAAAGCGGTCGTGGTGTTCGGGGAGGCGCGCGACGAGATCGCCTCGGCCATGCGGGACCTGGACTTCGATCCCGTGATCGCCCCGGTGCTCGCGGACGGAGTCGATTCGGCTCGCAGTCTCGCGCACCCGGGTGACGTGGTGCTCCTGTCCCCCGGGTGCGCATCGTTCGACGAGTTCGAGGGGTACGCGCACCGCGGCCGGGTGTTCGC
>CAMTXY010000330.1:0-6492 GCA_947085795.1 uncultured Actinomycetes bacterium
CGTGTCGGCGTTGAGCACGCCGACGAGCGTGACGGCCGGATAGTCGAGACCCTTGGCCACCATCTGCGTGCCGAGAAGGACACCGGACGGCAGCGTCTCGAATTCCGCGAGCCGACGCTCGTGTCCGCCCTTCCCGGTCGTCGTGTCGGCGTCCATGCGCACGACCGGCAGGTCAGGCACGAGGTTCGCGAGTTCGATCTCGACCCGCTGGGTACCGGCCCCGAATCGACGCAGGTAGACACTACCGCACTCGGGACACTCAGGCGGCACCGCACGCCGCGCGGCGCAGTGGTGGCAGGCGAGCACAGGGCCGGTCTCATGGTACGTCATCGATGTGGAGCACGAGTCGCACGTCGGGACGTAGCCGCACTCGCGGCACAGAAGGAAAGAGGCGAACCCTCGGCGGTTCAGAAGCAAGACGGCTTTGCTCTGACGTCGCTGGACCTCGGCGAGACGCGTGGCCAGTTCGCGCGAGAACATCGAACGGTGTCCTTCGGCGAACTCTGCAGCCATGTCGACGACGGTCACCGCAGGGACGCTTCCTCCCGCGACACGCTCGGGCATCCGGACGAGAGTGAACGAGCCGGTGTGCGCATGATGTAGCGATTCGAGCGACGGCGTCGCGCTGCCCAGCAGGAGAGTCGCCCCGCGCACGGTTGCGATGTGACGCGCGACGTCGCGAGCGTGGTAACGAGGTGAAGAACTCTGTTTGTACGAGCTCTCATGCTCCTCGTCGATGATGATCAGACGGATGTCGCCAACGGGTGCGAACAGCGCCGAACGTGCTCCGACGACCACGTGGGCTTGTGCGGTGCGCACACGATCCCACTCGTCGAACCGCTCCCCTGCCGAAAGACGGCTGTGCAGCACGGCGACATCATCGCCGAAGCGTGCTCTGAACCGGCCCACCGTCTGGGGTGTAAGCGAAATCTCTGGCACGAGCACGATCGCACCGCCGCCCGTTTTGAGAACCCGCTCGATAGCCTGTAGGTAGACTTCGGTCTTACCCGAACCGGTGACACCGTCGATGAGGATGGTTCCGCCACCACCGTCCACCGCGTGCGCAATCACCTCAAGAGCGTTAGCCTGGCCCTTTGACAGGTCGGCGGGGCGGGCAGAACCACGCGAACGGACATCTGGACGGCGGTAGCGCCGTCGGTCTTCGACGCGAACGGCCCCCACCCGCTCCAGACGTGCAACCGCCTGTGCCACAGAGCCGCCGAGCATTTCCTTTAGCTCACGCAGCCCAAGAGGACCTTCTTCAAGCGCATCAAGGATCGCCTGTTGGGTGGAGGCACCGGCCCGAGGCCGATACGGTATGTCCGTGCGCGCCACCCAACTCTCGTCGACGGCAGCGACACGTGGCTGCTGGAGACACCACACGGTTCCGTCGGGGGTCTCGGTACGCGTGGTCTTGAAGGAGGAACCGGGTGGTAGCAAAAGCCGAACCGCATCGGGCAGCGAAGCCACGTACTCCTCGGCGATCCATAGGGCCAGCGCGGCGGAGGTCTTGTCGAAGACCGGTTCGCCGAGGACCGCGATGATGTCGCTGAGCTTAGGTAGAGTCGTGTCGGCGACGACCTCGACGACCCAGCCGACGAGGGTGCGACCTGAGAACGGGACCATGACCGGAGAACCGGCGGTCACGCGACCGGCGAGCGTTTCCGGAATCCGATAGTCAAACGCGGTGGCGATGGCGCGCGCCGGTACGTCGACGACCACGCGGGCGATTCGTTCGGGTGACACGCGACACCTCCTTTCGATGCGGCACCAGCATACAGAAGGCCACCGACATCCACGCGGACGCCGGTGGCCGAAGAATCGAGTTCGCGACTCGTGTCAGTCGTTGAAACCGGCAGCTTCCGCGAGCGCTGCGGCACGTTCGGTCCGCTCCCACGTGAAGTCCTTGTCGGCCCTGCCGAAGTGACCGTAGGCCGCAGTCTTGCGGTAGATGGGCCGGCGCAGGTCCAGGTCCCGGATGATCGCGCCCGGGCGCAGGTCGAAGACCTGGTTGATCGCCGACTCGATTGCCGCGACCGAGACTGTCTCTGTGCCGAAGGTCTCGACAAGCACAGAAAGCGGGTGCGCGACTCCGATAGCGTACGCGAGTTGGATCTCGCAGCGATCCGCAAGGCCCGCCGCGACGACGCTCTTGGCGGCCCAGCGCGCCGCGTAGGCGGCCGAGCGGTCGACTTTGGTGCAATCCTTACCGGAGAATGCACCGCCGCCGTGACGGCCCATGCCGCCGTAGGTATCGACGATGATCTTGCGTCCGGTAAGCCCCGTATCGCCCATCGGCCCGCCGATCACGAAACGACCGGTCGGATTGGTGTAGATCTCGACGTCATCGTGAGAAATGCTCTCGAGATCGAGCACGGGTTTGATGACGTGTTCGATGAGATCGGGGCGGAGCAGACCTTCGATATCGACGCCGTCGGCGTGCTGGGTCGAGATGAGGATCTTCTCGACAGCTACAGGATTACCGTCGCGGTAGCGAACGGTGACCTGCGTCTTGCCGTCAGGGCGCAGATACTCGAGCACGCCACCTTTGCGAACGGCGGTCAGGCGCTCAGCGAGCCTGTGTGCGAGGTAGATCGGAAGCGGCATGAGCTGGGAGGTCTCGTTGCACGCATATCCGAACATCATGCCCTGGTCGCCGGCACCGACCATGTCGAGTGGGTCGGCGTCGATGCCATGCTGGACCTCAAAGGACTCGTCCACGCCCATCGCAATGTCGGCGCTCTGTTCGTGAATTGTGGTGACCACCCCGCACGTCTCGTAATCGAAACCGTACTTCGCACGGGTGTACCCGATGTCGGCGACCACATCCCGCACGATCGAAGGCACGTCGACGTACGCGTGAGTGCGGATCTCGCCGGAGACGACCACGAGACCGGTCGTGATGAGCGTCTCGCACGCCACCCGCACGTAATCGGGGCTGGCTGGGGTGCCGGCCGGGGACACGAAACCCGCCTCGGCGAGCTCGGTCTCCCGGCGAATGATGGCATCAAGAATCGCGTCGGAAATCTGATCGCACATCTTGTCGGGATGGCCTTCAGTGACTGATTCCGACGTGAACAAGTACTCGCGCTCCGGCATACGTCCTCCTTCTTCCGTCCTAGGTGCCTACCGTGTGGCGTCACACAGAAAAACCCTTGCCTGCGACAGACAAGGGCCTCGCTTGCCGGGTTGCCAGACGCCGACAGCTATTCCCTCATCTTCCAGGCTCACGCCTGCCGAGAAGTGGCACCGTGCATCACTTTCGACGCCGGTTGCCGGGGCTTCATAGGGCTCGGTCCCTCGACCCTCTGCGGTCTGCGTTCAACCGCCTCTAGATGAGAACGAAACGACAGTACCACGCACCCGCATCCGCGCGCCACCCTTACCCACCCACATGGGGCGCCGTCCCCCGCCATACCCAAGCTGGTATGCGATATGGGCATCGCCTCCCGCCCGTCCGCGCGCGAAACACTGTAGGATATTCGACGACTCACCCATCACCTTCGCCGAGGAGCGTATCCGAGTGACAGACACCGTTCGCGTAAGATTCGCGCCGAGCCCGACCGGGCACCTGCACATCGGCGGCGCGCGCACCGCGATCTACAACTGGGCGTTCGCCCGCCACCATGGCGGGAGTTTCGTCCTGCGGATCGACGACACCGACAAAGAGCGTTCCACCGAGGAGAACACGCAGGCTATCCTGCGCGCCTTGCGTTGGCTCGGGCTGGACTGGGACGAGGGTCCGGACGCAGGCGGCGCTTACGGCCCGTACCACCAGACGCAACGTGGCGGACTGTACGCCGAGGCGCTCGAAACGCTCAAGTCCAACCGTCGCGCATATCCGTGCTTCTGCACGCCTGAGACCTTGGATGCCAAGCGTGAAGCCGCACGCGCTGCAGGCGGCTTCTCCGGCTACGACCGCACGTGCCGGAGCATCGATCCGGCGGACGCGAACGCCCGCATCGACGCCGGCGAGCCGCATGTCTGGCGCGTCAAGGTGCCGGCGGACCGCGGGGACATCGTGCTCGACGACGCGATCCGCGGGACGGTGACGTTTCCCTCCTCGGCGATGGACGATTTCGTCCTCGTGCGCACCGACGGTTCGCCCACGTACATGTTCGCCACCGTCGTCGACGACTGGAAGATGGATATCACCCATATCATCCGCGGCGACGACCACCTCTCGAACACGCCCCGCCAGGTCGTCGTCTTCGAAGCGCTCGGCGCGACCGTGCCGACGTTCGGACATATGGGGCTGATCTTCGGCGCCGACGGCAAGCGTCTGTCAAAACGCCACGGCGCCACGAGCGTCGAGGCATACCGCGACATGGGCTTCCTCCCCGAGGCGTTGCTGAACTACCTTGCGCTCCTCGGCTGGTCGCTCGATGAGACCAACGTCTTCGACCGCGCCACGCTCGTCGAGCGCTTCGAGCTCTCGCGCGTCTCGAAGAACCCCGCCGTCTGGAACCCAGGCAAGCTCGAGTGGATGAACGGCGTGTACCTGCGCGAGATGACCGCCGAGGAGTTCCTCGACCGTATTCTGCCCTGGCTCTACGAAGCGGGGCTCCTGACCGCCGCCGACGCGACCGCGCGCCGCGCGTGGCTGCTCGAGCTCGCCCCGCTCGTCTCCGAGCGGATCAAGAGCCTCGACGAGGTGGTGGGTATGGTGAGCTTCCTGTTCACCGATGAACTCGTAATCGAGGAGTCCGCCCGCGAGAAGGTGCTCGCCAAGGAGGGTGCCGGACGCGCTCTCGAGGCCGTCGCCGCCGTGCTTGCCGACGTGGAGATGACACCGGCCGCTGTCGAGGATGCGCTTCGCGACATTCCGGACCGGCTGGAGCTCAAACCCAAGCTCGTGTTTCAGGCCACTCGTGTCGCCGTGACCGGATCGACCGTGAGCCCGCCGCTGTTCGAGTCGATCGTGCTGCTCGGACGCGATGCGGCGCTCGCGCGCATCGCGGCTACACAGCCGTTGGCGACGCCCTAAGGCCGTCGAGGGACGTGGGCTCGTCTTCCGTCCGCACCCTCCGCACCCGCGCCCGCACCTGCAGGTTGACAGCGCACGGGCACCTCGGTAGCATACCGGTTCGCGCCTGTCACAGGCGTCGAGGCACTGGGGTATGGTGTAACTGGCAACACGTCGGATTCTGGTTCCGAAGAGTCTAGGTTCGAGTCCTAGTACCCCAGCCACACGCGGCCCGTTCGTCTAGCGGCCTAGGACACCGCCCTCTCAAGGCGGAGGCACGGGTTCGAACCCCGTACGGGCTACCAGCACTCACGAGAACCGCTTCTTCGTCCAGGGGCGGTCTTCTCGTTTTCACCGCACAATCCCCGCCGAGGAGTACCGAGGAGTACCGTCGGAGTACCGTCCACCACACCAGGGCTACACTTCAGCACCTGAGCTGCTAGAATGGATTCCGGAGTGGGTCGGGCGGTCGCGCGTGTCGAACGTGGGCGCGTGAGGAAAGTCCGGACTCCACAGGGCAGGGTGCCTGCTAACGGCAGGGCGGGGCGACCCGACGGAAAGTGCCACAGAAAAGAAGACTCCCCCGCTCTTTGAGCGGGGGAAAAGCTGAAACGGTGCGGTAAGAGCGCACCAGCGCCGCGGTAACGCGACGGCTTGGCAAACCCCACCCGGAGCAAGGGCACATAGGAGCGGTCAAGGTCGGCCCGGCCGACGCTCGGGTAGCCCGCATGAGGCCGTCGGTGACGGCGGTCCCAGATAAATGACCGTCCTCGACAGAATCCGGCTTACAGACCCACTCCACCCCCGCACGCGAACAGGGCGGCCCGCGAAGGCCGCCCTGTCATGTTCGGGCACGAGACTCTGTCGCGTGGCCCGGGTCGGTGCTAACGCGGCACGATCCGAACCGCGTTGCGCGCGACACGTACGAGTTCGTAATCGCGGATGGTCACAGTGTAGCGCGGACTCCACCTCACGTTGCCAGCCTTGTCGGCGGCCCGCAAGCGGAACGTGTACGTACCGGGTGCCGGCACCATGGAGGCATCGGCACCCGCACCGTTCCACACCATCGAAACCGAGCCTGCCGGACGGGAACCAGTACGCTTCGCCCACAGCTCTCCGTCGGGAGCGTAGACCAACAGCTGCATCGACGCGGGTTCCGAGAGCCGGAACCGGACGGTCATATTGTCCTTGTAGCCCTCGCGGATGATGGGGTAGAACGGGTTAGGACCGTAGGTGACCTGCGTGATCGCCGGTGGCGTCTTGTCAAGCACGAAGGTCGTGCTCCGGGTCACCTGCCGGCCGAACATGTCGGTCACTGTAGCGGAGAAGGTGTGGCGTCCGTTGGGAAGCGCACTCAGATCGAGCTGAGTCGTGTAGGGAGCCAATGTGTCTGTGTGCATGAGCTTGCCATTGATGTGGAACTTGACGTCACGCACGCCACCGAGGTCCTTGGCGTCGACGGTGAAGGTGCTCTTTGCGCGTATCGTTGCATCCTTCTTAGGTGCGATGATCGATAACGTAGGCTC
>CAMTXY010000331.1:0-9310 GCA_947085795.1 uncultured Actinomycetes bacterium
GCCGGCCTGAAGGTGGCGGCCGAGAAGCGGCCCGATCTCATCCTTATGGACGTGATGATGCCGTGCATGACCGGTTTCGAGGCGCTGGCGCGACTCAAAGCCGACCCCGGCACTGCGGCGATTCCGGTCGTGATGCTCTCGGCGAAGAGCCAGAGCTACGAACAGGAAGAAGGGCTGCGCCTCGGCGCGCTGAAGTACGTCTGCAAGCCGTTCACTCCGAAGGTGCTCGTGCAGATCGTGGGCGAGATCCTGAAGGAACGCACGAAAGGAGTCGAGTGAGATGCCAAAGAGGATTCTAGCGGTCGACGACGAGCCTTCGATCGTCCGGCTCGTGACCACCGCGTTGAGCGCGCGCGGCTATGAGGTCAGCGCCGCGTACAACGGCGAGGAGGCGCTCGACAAAGTGCGCCTCGAGAAGCCCGACCTGATCGTTTGCGACATCATGATGCCGAAGATGGACGGTCGCGAACTTGCGCGCCGACTCGCCGCCGATCCGGCCACCAGCCGAATCCCGCTCATCTTCCTCTCGGCGATCGGCGACCTTGACGACCAGCTCCACACGCTCGAAGAGGCCGGGCAGGAGTACCTGACCAAGCCGTTCAAGCCCTCGGAGCTCGCCGACTACGTCGAGGCCATGCTGGATCCGTCTCGCAAGGGGGAGATCGAGAGGATGCGTCGGCAGCACATGGGCAAGTTGCGGGCAATGACGGACATCATGCACCGCAGGCACGACTGAGGGGAATACTCTGGGTGACCCATCCGTGCGGCGGCACGCTCTCGCGCGCCCATGGGGCGATGCCCTATGTACGAGATCACGACAGAGTCGGTTCCGATCAAGGTCTGGGGCGCGGGTATCGACGATGCCGCGATCGAGCAGGCCCGTAATCTCGCCAACCTGCCCTTCGTGTTTCGCCACATCGCCATCATGCCTGACGCGCACGTCGGGTACGGCATGCCCATCGGCGGGGTGTTGGCCGCCGCCGGGCAGGTCATCCCGCACGCCGTGGGACTCGACATCGGTTGCGGCGTGCGGGCGTGGCGCACCGGCATACCCGCCGAGGAGTTCCGTCGTCACCGGGACGCGGTCCTCAACGACATCCAGCGAAGCGTGCCTCAGGGGTTCGACTGGCACCGCGAGAGTCAGGCGCATCGCACAGGCCTGTTCGACTCGGTTCCCGCCGTGCCGACGATTCACGCACAGCTCGACAGGGCCGTCCGCCAGGTCGGTACCCTCGGCGGCGGTAATCACTTCATCGAGGTCCAGCGCGACCCGGACGGCGTGACGTGGGTGATGGTGCACTCCGGATCCCGGAACCTCGGCAAGCAGATCGCCGAGCACTACGACGCCATCGCGCGCGACGTCAACGCGAACGGAGGCTCGCCGGTGCCGCGGGAATGGGGCCTCGCGCACCTCGACATCCGAAGCGCCTGCGGGCGCGAGTACCTGGAAGCCATGGATTGGTGCCTGCGGTTCGCCCGGGAGAACCGCAGGCTGATGGCCGAGTCGGTCCAGCGCGCTCTCGACCGCCGCTTCCCGACCTCGCAGCCCGACGACGCGATCGACATCCATCACAACTACGCAGCGCTCGAGACGCATTTCGGTGCCGAGGTGGTCGTCCACCGCAAGGGAGCGGTCCGGGCGACAGGCGCGGTCGTTGTTCCCGGGTCGATGGGAACGGCCTCCTATATCTGCCGAGGCCGCGCGAACCCGGACTCGTTCGAGTCGTGCTCGCACGGCGCCGGGCGTGCGATGGGGAGGAAGGCCGCGATGCGCGCGATCTCCCGCGATGCCGTCCTCGCCGAGCTGGCCGACCGTGACATCCGGCTGTTCAAGGCGCGCAAGGCCGATCTCGCCGAGGAGGCGCCGACGGCGTACAAAGACATCGACGAGGTCATGCGCTTCCAAGACGACCTCGTCGAGCCGGTCATCCGGCTCATTCCCATGGGCGTCGTCAAGGGGTGAGCCGGGCGGTCTACCCGCCCAGCCCGCGCGCAAGCACCCAGGAGGCCCACACGGCGTGCAACGCCATGAGCCCGAACGCCGATACCCCGGTCACGCTGTGGATGATATCGGGGTTCTGCCCGGCCGCCCGCATGCGCTCCATGAGCCAGGTGCCGTACGTGTCGAACGCCAGACCGAGCCAGAAGGAGACGATATGCCAGCCCTTCAGGTCACGTACGAGCCGTTCGCCCCACACCCCGGCGGTGTAGAAGACGAACGCGAGCGACATGACTATCGAAGGCCAGATCAGCTCCTGCGGCATGGCCACATCGTAGCAGGTGTCATATATCCGCACTCGATTAGTGCGGATATATGACTTGACGAAGACCCCCGATGAGGATTTCACTAGCCGGACTAGCGGTTGTCGAAACGACCGGCATTCGCAAGCATCGAGCGGTGAGAGGAGGTGCGAAGAGACGATCATGGTTCGCCTGTCCGGGTTCGTGATGATGATGGACATGATGATGACCCAGCCCGGGTCTGGTCGCGCATGCGGCTGTTCCGGGCGCCTCGGCCTCCCGGCCGGACGCTAGGTCGGGTACATCTACCTCATCGACACGGATACGGAAAGCGAGATACCACCATGAGCGACTCACACGCACCTGGCGCTGACGCGCCCCGCCCCGCTGGCTTCGACACCACCGCTGTCCACGGCGGCGCAGCCCCCGATCCCACTACCGGTTCGCGGGCGGTCCCGATCTACCAGACCGTCGCGTACAACTTCCGCGATACCGGCCACGCCGCCGCCCTGTTCGGCCTGCGCGAGTTCGGGAACATCTACTCGCGCATCATGAACCCCACCAACGACGTGCTCGAACAGCGCCTCGCCGCGCTTGAGGGCGGCAGCGCCGCGCTTGCGACCGCCTCAGGGCACGCGGCTGAGGTGCTCGCGCTGCTCAACCTGGCCGGCGCGGGCGACTCGATCGTGAGTTCGACGTCGCTGTACGGCGGCACGTGGAACATCTTTCTGCACACGTTCCGTAAGCTCGGCATCGAGGTACGGTTCGTGGAGACGACCGATACCGACGGGTTCGCTGCGGCTTCCGACGACACCACGAAGGCGTGGTTCGTCGAGACCATCGGCAACCCGCGGCTTGACGTACCGGACCTCGCCGGTCTAGCCGACGCGGGCCGCGCCCTCAACATCCCGCTTGTTGTGGACAACACGTTCGCCACGCCGTACCTCTCTCGCCCGATCGCCCACGGTGCCGCGGTGGTGATCCACTCGCTGACCAAGTGGATCGGCGGGCATGGCACGTCCATCGGCGGCATCATCGTCGACGGAGGCAACTTCGACTGGGGCGGCGGACGGCACCCCTGGTTCATCGAGCCCGACCCCAGCTACAACGGGTTGAAGTACTGGGATGTCTTCGGAGACTTCCCCGGACTTGGCAACGTCGCGTTCGCCATCAAGGCGCGCGTTCAGCTCCAGCGCGATTTCGGTGCGCCGCTCTCGCCGTTCAACGCGCAGCAATTCCTCCTCGGCCTCGAGACGCTGTCGTTACGCGTTCAGCGCCACTCGGACAACGCACTTGCTGTCGCTCGGTACCTCGAGGAGCACCCGAAGGTCGAGTGGGTCGGGTACCCAGGTCTGGAGTTGCACCCGACCAAGGTCAACGCCGACCGCTATCTCGAGAACGGGTACGGAGGCGTAGTGGTGTTCGGAGTCAAGGGTGGCAGGGACGCCGGGCGCACACTCATCGACAACGTGCATCTTTTCAGCCACCTCGCGAATGTCGGCGACGCGAAATCGCTCATCATCCACCCCGCGACGACCACGCACAGCCAGCTGTCCGCCGAGGAACTGAAGCTCGCCGGCATCTCGGAGGAGTTCGTGCGTCTGTCGGTCGGCATCGAGGACGTCGACGACATTCTCGGTGATCTCGAGCAGACGTTGGAGCGGGTGTGATCGACGTGACACTCGCTTCGGGACCGCAGGTCTTCCGTCTACCGGGCGGGATCGACCTGGTCGGCGGGCGGCGCCTGCCCGAAGTCGACATCGCGTATGAGACGTTCGGCGAACTCGACGAGCACGGCTCCAACGTCGTGCTCGTCTGCCACGCGCTGTCCGGAGACGCCCACGTAGCGACTGGGCCGGGTGCCGACGGGCGCGAACGTCAGGGCTGGTGGGAGCCGATGGTCGGGCCGGGTAAGGCGATCGACACACGCGAGTACTTCGTGATCTGCAGCAACGTGCTCGGAGGCTGCTCGGGGACGACCGGTCCGGGCAGCAGAGATCCGGCGACCGGACGACCGTACGGCCTGCGCTTCCCGCTCGTGACGATCGAGGACATGGTCGACGCACAGGCGACGCTTCTCGACGCGCTCGGCATCGACCGGCTGCTCGCCGTGACCGGCGGCTCGATGGGCGGCATGCAAGCGCTATCGTGGGCCCGCCGCTACCCGCATCGCGTGGCGAGCGTCATCGGCTGCGCGACGACCTGGCGCCTGGCGCCCCAGTCCATCGCGTTCAACGAGGTCGGCCGCACGGCCATCCTCGGCGACCAGGCTTTCGCGGGAGGTGACTACCACGGCGGCGAGCAGCCCGACCACGGCCTGGCCGTCGCGCGCATGATAGGGCACATCACCTACCTGTCGGAAGAATCGATGCGCGAGAAGTTCGGCCGGCGCCTGAGCCAGCGCGAAGGACACGCGTTCGACTTCGTCACCGAGTTCGAGGTCGAGAGCTACCTCGCCCACCAGGGACGCAAGTTCGTGGAGCGTTTCGACGCCAACACGTACCTGTACATGACCAAAGCGATGGACTACTTCGACCTGTCGCGCAAAGCGCCCTCGCTCGCCGAGGCGCTGCGTGACTGCACGGCACGCTTCCTGTTCCTGTCGTTCTCGAGCGACTGGCTGTTTCCGACGCACGAGACCCGCGAGATCGTCGACGCGCTGTGCGAGATCGGTGCGCAGGTGAGCTTCGTCGAGATCGAGAGCCCGTACGGTCACGACGCGTTCCTGCTCGAGCCCGAACAGCAGACGCGGTTTGTCGCGCCCTTCCTCGCCAGCGTGTATGCCGAGGAACGCGCGGCGCGGCCCGCGTCGCGATCCGCCGCCGACAGTGGAGGTGATGAGCGATGACAGCCGCTGACCTGTTGCGCGCGGACCTGCGGCTTATCACCGAGATCGTGCCTGCCGGCGCCCGTGTGCTCGACTTGGGCTGCGGCGACGGCTCGCTCATGGTGCACCTGCGCGACGAGAAGGGCTGCGAGGTGCGCGGGATCGAGCTGTCGTCCGACGGGGTGGCCACTGCGATCGGGCGCGGGTTGTCGGTTGTGCAGTCGGACCTCGACGAGGGGTTGGACGCGTACGGCGACACGAGCTTCGATGTGGTCGTGCTGTCACAGACCCTGCAGGTGGTACGGCGTCCGGCGGCGGTGTTGCGCGAGATGTTGCGAGTCGGGCGCAAAGGTGTGTTCACGTTCCCGAACTTCGGCCACTGGCGCGTACGGGCCTACCTGGCGCTGCGAGGCCGGATGCCGGTGTCGCGGTCGATACCGTACAGCTGGTACGACACGCCCAACATCCACCACACGACACTCAAGGACTTCCGCGATTTCGTGCATGCCAACGGCGGTGTGATCGAACGCGAGGTGCCGCTGCGCCTCTCCGGCTGGGGTCGCGATGCGCGGGTGCAGCACGTCATGCCGAACCTGTTCGCGGATACGGCGCTCGCGGTGGTGCGATCGGCTGGCCGGGCAGGCTGACGGCTGGCCGCATCCAGCCCCGTACGTGCTACGCTTTCAGGCGTGACTCGCTCGACCACAGACCCTCATGGGGGTATGGACGATCTCGCGCGGCTCGGATTCTCCGGTCGCGTCGAGTCGCTGTTCGCGCCCCTGGCGCTGCAGGGGTTCGCGCCGGCGCGGGTGACGCGAGTCGACAGAGGCATGCCGCTCGTGGCCACCGCAGAAGGCGTCATGCGCGCCGAGCCCGCCGCTCACCTCATCAAGAACGCTTCGGCGGAGAGTCGCGTGGTCATCGGCGACTGGGTCGCTCTTGCGCGGCCCGAGGGGCACGAGCTCGCCATCATCGAGGTCATCGTCCCGCGCGCCGGCACGTTCGCGCGCAAGGACCCCGGAGTCGTGACCGGCCAGCAGGTCGTCATCGCGAACGTCGACGTCGTGTTCGTGGTGCAGTCGCTCTCCGGGGCCGGCGTCAATGATCGCAGGCTCGAGCGCGAGCTCGTCATGGCGTGGGAGAGCGGCGCGACTCCCGTGGTCGTGCTAACGAAAGCGGATCTTGTCGAGGATCCCGAAGCGAGTGCGGCGATCGCCCATGAGATCACGCCCGGTGTCGACATCATCATCGAAAGCGCGGTCACCGGACTAGGCATCGAGGAGGTTCGCGAGCATGTCCCCTTCGGGCGGACGGCGGCGCTCCTCGGCAGTTCGGGCGTGGGTAAGTCGACGCTGGTAAACCGGCTCATCGGCACCGATGTGCTCCCGACGCAGGAGACGCGCGGGACCGACGACAAGGGGCGGCACACAACAGCCGCGCGCGAGATGTTCGTGGTCCCCGGCGGAGGGGTGATCGTCGATACGCCGGGTATGCGCGGGCTTGCGCTGTGGGATTCTGCGGAGGGCATGAGCGCCGCGTTCCCTGACATCGAGCGGTTCGCCCAGGAGTGCCGCTTCGCGGACTGCCATCATGACGCCGAACCGGGTTGCGCGGTCGCCGCCGCCGTCGATAACGGTGAACTGCCAGAGCGGCGCCTGGAAAGCTGGCAGCGGCTTCGCGCCGAACTCGACGTGCTCGCGATCCGGCAGGACGAACGTGCGTGGCGCGAAAAGGACAAGCGCGAGGGGCGGGGCTGGAGATGACGGTCAGGCAACGGGGGTCGAGAACATGTGGATGAAGCTGCGTGTCGCCGACGTGCGGACGATCGCCCACTTCGTAGGCGTGTTCGTCGTAGGCATCGCGTGCGCGATGCTGCTCCCACTCGCCACCGCTGTGGCGTGGCGGGAGTGGGCCCCCGCGTTAGACTATGTACTCGGCATCGGAATCGCGCTTCCGATAGGCCTCGGTCTCATGCACGCCGATGTCCGGTGCGAGCGGGTGACCTACGCCCATGCGTTCACGATCACCGCGCTGGGATGGCTGATCGCCTCGTTCGTGGCTGCAGTGCCCCTCGCGTTCTCCGGCAACTACCTGTCGTACGTGGACGCGGTCTTCGATGCGCTGTCCGGCCTGACGACCTCCGGATTGACCGTAGTCGTCGACCTGGACTACATGTCGCATGCCCACAACATGTGGCGGCACCTGACGCATCTGATCGGTGGTCAGGGTATCGTCGTGGCCGCGCTGTCGTTGGGCGTGGGGTTGAGGGGGGGAGGTCTCTCGCTGTACCTGGCTGAAGGCCGCGACGAGCGGATTCTACCCAACGTGCTGCATACGGTCCGCTTCATCTGGTTCGTCACGGCGCTCTACGTCGGAATCGGGACTCTCGCTCTGTTCGCGGTCACGTTCCAGCTGGGGATGGCGCCCGACCGGGGGATACTGCACGCGTTTTGGATGGCTGTGGCCGCGTACGACACGGGGGGCTTCGGGCCCCAATCGATGAATTCGATGTACTACCACAGTATCGCCTTCGAGTTCGTCACCGTGTTCCTCATGATCGGGGGCGCTGTGAACTTCAGCCTGCACGCGCACGTGCTGCGCGGCGCCTACGACGGGCTGTGGAAAGACATCGAGATGCGATTTCTCGCCGGCAGCATGATGATGCTCTCCCTGCTGGTCGCTGCGGGCCTGTCCGCGCAGTCCCTGTTCAGCGGAAGTCTGCTGGAGTCGTGGCGCAAGGGTGCCTACCACATACTGTCCGCACACACGGGGACCGGCCACCAGGCCGTCTACAGCAACCAGTGGCTCACCGACATGGGCCCTGCCGTGCTGGGCGCGCTGCTCCTGGCGATGGCGGCCGGTGGCGCGGTGTCCTCGACCGCCGGCGGCATCAAAGCGATGCGTCTGGGCCTCATCGTCCGTGCTCTGCTTCAGCAGGTGCGGGAAAGTCTTGCTCCGCGCTCGGCGGTAAGTCACGTCCGCTATCACCACCTCGGCGAGAGGATCCTCACCCCGCAGGCCGCAAGCGCTGCGGGCATGGTGTTCATCCTGTATGTGGTCACCTATATCCTCGGTGCGTTCATCGGCGCCCAGTACGGGTACGACCTGCGCAGCGCGGTGTTCGAGTCGGTCTCCGCCACGGCCAACGTAGGGTTGTCGTCCGGCATCGTGTCGGCTGGCATGCCGCTCGGACTGAAGCTGACGTACATGTTCCAGATGTGGGCCGGCCGCCTTGAGTTCCTCGCCGTTCTCGTGCTCTTCGCCCATGTCGTGCTCGCCGTCAGAGCCTTGCCGGGCGCACGTCGTCGGGCGTGACAGTAAGACCTGCTCAGGGCTATGCTGATGCGAGAAGTTGATTCCACGCTCGATCGTCGTCGGCGAGGACACGGCATGCGGGTACACCGGTTTCAGAATCCACTCGAACACTGGTTGCGCGGCTTCATCGCCGAGGTGCTGGCGTTCGGGCTGTTCATCGGCGCCATCTTCGTGCTCGCGGTTCTTATCGCCGCGGTGCTGTGAGATGAGGCGCGCCTGCTCGCTTGCTGCGCTCACCTTCGCGTTCTTGGCCGCGATGTCCGCTCCTGCTCTCGCCTTTTTCGAGGACGCGATGTCCCCTGCCGAGGTTGTCGCGATCGACCGTGCGCGAGACGGCAGCGTCATCACCGTCGAAGGGGAGGCGATCGGCGAAGACCTCAGGGCCTACGGCGGCGGACGCTGGGTGAACATCCTCGGCGACGAGGTAGGCCTGGGTATCTGGATGTCCGAGGAGATGGCAGGGGAGATCGAGAATTTCGGAGACTACCGCCACTCCGGCGATGTCATACGGGTCACCGGTGTGGTCAACATCGCATGCGATGAGCATGCCGGTGAGTTCGACGTGCACGCCAGAGGCCTTACGGTGGTCTCGAGAGGAGAACCCAGAGAGGTCAAGGTAGAGCCGCTCAAGGGAATCGTGGGTCTGG
Source organism: uncultured Actinomycetes bacterium (assembly GCA_947085795.1). GTDB lineage: Bacteria > Actinomycetota > Coriobacteriia > Anaerosomatales > UBA912 > CAMTXY01. Next base: position 9,031 of record CAMTXY010000331.1, read on the forward strand.
CGGGGATCGCGCTCGCGTTCTTCTTGTGGCGCTCGTATCTCCGCCGGCGCGAACGCGGTATGAACTGACATGAGCGCACCGTAGCGGAGGAAAACCCGTTCCCGTGGCAGCCCGACAGCCCGAAACCGACACCCTGATCGCCTTGTCCGGCGTCGTGAAGGTCTACGACACCGGCGAGGTACCGTTTACCGCGCTTCGCGACGTGAACCTACACGTGCGCAGCGGAGAGTTCGTAGGGCTCATCGGCAAGTCGGGGTCGGGCAAGACGACGCTCATCAAC
>CAMTXY010000332.1:0-6194 GCA_947085795.1 uncultured Actinomycetes bacterium
AATCGTCTTTGGCCCAACTACCGGCTTGGCCGCCAATTGTCGCCCACCTACCCCCACTTGTTGGTCTTGGCGACGGTTCACCGCCGCCGACTTGACCGCTGGAGCCCGCGAACAGCCCGGGAACCGTGCGTCCGCCCAGCGTGCGGACATGATAGCAGAACAGCCAGGGGCGACCGGTGTGCCGCAGCGCCCTCAGCTGCAATACCGGCGTTTCCCCTCAACCGGCCAGACCCCTACCTAAGCGGCAGCGATTCCAGATACCGCTCCGACAGGTTCTGCAACTCGATGATGCGCTCGACGGCGTCATCGAGCCTCTGGCGATCGACGGTCACCGGCTTGCGCGTGACCGCGTCGAACGCGTTGTCCTCTTCCCGGGAGTTGCGGATGTGGATGATCTCGTCGTCGATGAACGTCCCCGTCGCATGATAATAGCGCACGCCGAAGAACTGGCCGGTGGGGTTGAAGAGATCCTGCCCGAAGACCACCAGGTCGTCGTAGGGCACCCCGACGAGATTCGCGATCGTCGGCGCTATGTCGACCTGGGCCGCGACGCGCGTGTCGACGACACCGCCTTCGACCCCGGGGATCCTGATGACAAGCGGGACGTTGAGGCGGTCGGCCCAGCCGTACTGATGGCCGAGCATCTCCTCGGCAAGCGCGAGTTCGGCCTCGTTCATCGTCCTCGGCTGAAGACCGAAATGATCGCCGATGACCACGATGAGCGTGTCCTCGTACAGCCCGGTCCGCTTGAGGCGCTCGACGAAGGCGCCGAAGGCCCGGTCCGCGTGATGGGTCGATTGCAGGTACCGCTCGACGACGGTGCCGGAGTACGCCTCGGGCACCGTCAGCTCCCACTTCTCGGGCGGTAGGTCGTATGGGACGTGGTTCGTCAGCGTGAGCACCGACGCATAGACCGGCATCCCCTCCGCCACATGCTGCTCGATGACGGTCGACACGCCGTCGAACAGCACATCGTCGGATGGACCGATACCGATCACGTCCCGTTCGCCGAAGTACCCGATGTCGAAGTACCGGTCGAAGCCGAGGGCCGGATACAGCTCGGTGCGATTCCAGAACGTGGCGGTGTTGGTGTGGAACGTGAGCGCCGCGTACCCGGCCTCGCGCATGCGCCTGGGCAGTCCGGGAAGCCGGCGGTCGCCGTACGCGACAGAGACCGCCTCCTGCTCCAGTGCGCCCATACCCGTGTTGATGATGAACTCGGCATCCGACGTGTTGCCGGGTCCGATTTGCGAGTAGGTGTTCGGGAAGTAGGTCGCGTCGGCGATGAGCGCGTTGAGGTTCGGGGTGATCTCCTGTCCGGCGACCGTCGTCCCGACGACGATGCCCTGGAGCGACTCGGCGATCACGACGATGACGTGCTTTCCTTTCGCGACTCCGGCCAGGCGCCGGCTCTCGGGCGGTTCGGGCGCATCGGCGCGCTTGAGCTCGCGGACGGTCTCCCGCATCGCTGCGACGTCCACTGCGTCCGGGTCGGGCGTGAGCGCCGCTGCGTCACCAGGCGCGCCGAACCACGCACGTACGCTGGCGGGGGCGATATCGACGATCTGCTGCACCCAGATGCCGCGATTCTGGCCCACGAAGGCCCGGTCCGCCGGCGTGTCTCGCAGGCCGAGCACGAGCTGCGTGGCGAACAGGAGACCCGCCACCGCCATCACGGCTGCCGTGACGCGCCGCGGCGGGCGCGCGATATCGCTTGCCCGGTCGCTTGCCCGGTCGCTTGCCCGGTCGCTTCCTCGGCGCGACCACGCCCAGGCGAACACGAACGGAAGATCGGCCGCGAACAACAGGTGGGCGGGGCGGAGCAACATCCACACGGTCGTATCCACCGCATCGACCTGGCCGATGAGCTTCAGCGTGTACAGTGACGGCATCCGCCCGAACTGGAGCGCGTACACGACGCCGATGAACAGGATGGCGGAAACGAACAGGTCGGTGAGCGAATACGCAAGCACTCTGCGGTGCCGCGCCGTGAGTTCAACGAGCGCCACAAGTATCACCATCACAGGCAGCTCGAGGAAGAGAACGCGCAAGAGGTTGGGGTCTCCGAACGCGAGCAGACGCGCGAGGGCGACCTTGAGCGTCAGGAGGACGGAGAACACCAGCAGGGGAACGAACGGACCCCTAACCGCTTCGGGACCCCTAACCACTTCGCTTCACGAAAAACTCCGCCATCGAGACGAGGAGCTTCTTGGCATTCGAGGGCGGGAGCGCATCCTCGAGCGCATCCTTCGCATCAAGCACGAGAGCGCGCGCGTAGTCGTTGGCGAACTCGATCGAACCGGCCTCGCGCATGATGGAGACGGCCTCGTCGAGCACCGCGGGGTCGGTCTCGCGGGCGGACAGGATGGCGAGCAAGCGTTCACAACGCTCCGAGTTTCGCAACACGTGGATGGCGACGAGCGTGCGCTTGCCCTCCGTGATGTCGCTGCGGAAGTCCTTCTTGGTCGCCTCGCGCGTACCCACGAGGTTGAGCACGTCGTCCTGAATCTGGAACGCGAGACCCGCGGCCATGCCGAACGCGCGCATCGCCTCGATCTGCTCCTCGGTGCCGCCGCCGATGATGGCGCCCACCGCGAGCGGCACGCCGCCGGAGTAGTACGCGGTCTTGTGCGTGGCCATGGTGAAGTAGTCGTCGACGGACAGGTCGAAACGGCCGTCGCGCGCCCAGCCGATGTCGAGCGCCTGGCCTTCGATCGTACGCGTCGTCATGCGGACGAGTTCGCCGAGGACCCGCAGCTTGGTGGTGTCGTCGAGATCGGGGTCGTCGACCACCGTCCCGCACACGAGCGAGAGCGCCAGGTCGCCTGCGTTGATCGCGATGCCGTCGCCTTCGCGGATGTGCATGCACGGCTCGTCGCGGCGCATAAGCGAGCTGTCCTCGATGACGTCGTGGATGAGCGCGGCGGTGTGGAAGTGCTCGATGGCGGCCGCCGACGGCCACGCCCGTTTCGGGTCTCCCCCGACGGCGTCGCATGCAAGCAGGCAGATGAGCGGGCGATGACGTTTGCCGGCGTTGGCAGTGAACTCAGCGATCGGCTCGTACAGGTAGCGACGCATGTCGGGATGGGTAGCGTCCGCGAAGAACGTCGCTAGGTAGCGGTCGAACTCGTCGGACGTGCGCTTGAGGTACAGTTCGAAACTGGTCATAGGTCTCCCCGCGGGGCGGCAACCCGTCGGTCGCGTGCGTGCGTCCCACGTATAGTATTCGCCGAACACCCCCTGGGCAACCTGCTTGCTTCCTCCTTCTTGATCCGAGAGAGCATCTCCTGGGACGCACCTCATGATCAGTCCTCCTTGGGCACAGCGACCGTTATCTCGGAAGGAAGCTTCGTTCGATTGCCCGTTTCCTAAGTAGTTCTTCGAAGCTCATCTTCGTCTCCTATGAGAAAGATCTTCTCGCTGCTTAGTATGTCAGTGACAAAGGCCTGCTCGATCTTCACTCTGCCGGCCCATTCCTGGCGGGTGTAGACCGTCGGGTTGATCTCCCGGCCGATCGTCCGCTCGGCGGCGTCAACTGCCTCGTGAAGAACGTCCAAGTCGACGTCGCCAATCACTAGCAGGTCGATGTCTGAGCGCATGTCTTCGACGTTCTTGGCGACCGATCCGTAGATCAGTGCGACCTCGACCGCGCCGATCTCATCGAGAAAGTCGCGCAAGAAGTCAGCAAGACCGACCGTCTTGAACACGATCTCCTTGAGGGCCGAATAGAGCGGGTGGTCTTGGTTGATCCAGTAGAAGCGGATGTTCGCTTCCTTGGTGCTGCACAGAATGCCGCCATCTTCCAGTCGCTTGAGCTCCTTTTGAAGAGAGGCACGGCTGGCTTTCAGCAGCTTGTCCAGTTGCATGTAGTGGAAGCGCTCCCCTGGGTGGGCCACGAACCATGTGAGGACTTCGATGCGGGACTTCGATGTGATGAGAGTTGAAAGCATACTGTTACTCCATTAGTAGGCTAAACCGCCTACTTTTATAGTAGTACCATTCCTCACGCCCTGTCAACTCTTTTCTACCCCTGACCTGCGCTTTTTACCTTGACACCGCGCTCAACGCCACCGGCGATCCCCGCGACGGCGCGTGGGTGGCCGAACTCGATATCGACCTGTCGGGTTGGCCGGAGGGCACGCGCGCTATCTGCATGCGAACACTCGGCTTCCGCCCGGCTACAGCAGCGTGAACGCCCACCACGAGCCGCCGCCGTAGACCACGAGGAACGCGACGTGCTTGACCACGAGCGCGCGACGCTTGGCGCCGATCTCCTCGGCAGGCGTGGTCGTGCGCCAGTAGAAGAGCCGCAGCGCGCCGGTCACGGTGAGCACGGCCAGGGCGACCAGCAGCAGCCAGAACACGAGGGTGCTGGCGGCGCCGAGGGCTTCGACCGCGTCGGGGTGCGTCCCGGCCGCCTGGCGAGCGAGCACCCACAGCACCAGGACGCACGCCGCCCAGGTGCCGGTCGCCATGTCGTGCAGGAAGTTGTTGATGATGCGCACGTACGGGTTAGCGAGCAGGTTCATGGCGGTTCTCCTCGGCAGGTCTGGATGACGAAATGGTCTCACGATACGTGGCGCGCGGCCCGCAGTGCCTCGCCCAGCTCATCGATCGGCAGGTACTCGATCCGAATGCCGTCGACGATCGTCTTGTGACGCCGGGTGACGTCCTGGCCGACGACGAAGTTCGGGCCGTCGGAATAGAGACGCCGGAACGCGCTCAGCCCCCGGAATCCACGAGCGTTGTACGCGCGCCACTTGCACTCGATGGCCGCGTGCGCGCCTGCGACCAACGGCACCACGAAATCGACTTCTTTGCCCGACTTCGTGCGCCAGAACCGCAGGCTGATGTCCGGCGCCGTGGCATGAATCTCGTTGAGGACGTAGTGCTCCCAGAGCGTCCCGAGGTCCTCCGGGCGGGGCTCCGCCCAGCCGCGATTGTGACGCACGATCCCCGTGTCGAATCCGTAAACCTTCGGGGCACGTACGATCTCATTGGAGCGTCGTGTGGAGAAGGGGCGGACGATGGACGCGATCCGGGTGACGTCGAGCACGTCGAGGTAGTTCACGATGGACTGTCGCGACACCTCGCACTGCGCCGCATAGCGGGTCGCCTCGAACAACCCCCCGCTGTCCGCCAGAAGAAGCTCGACGAAACGCACGAATGACGATCTGCGTTCGATCCGGAACAGCTCCTGTACGTCGCGCGCCCAGTACGACTGCATCCACTCGGAGACGTCCGCGTCAATCGACGTTCCGAGGTAGAACGGCGGCAGACCGCCGCGCCAGAGACGCTCACCGAGATCTCCACCGAATACTGCAAGATCCGCATGGGACATCGGCGTGAGCCAGACCACGTGCTTGCGTCCCGTGAGCGAGTCCGAGAACTTCGAGGTAGCGGCAAGGGTCGAGGAGCCGGTCGCTACGATTCGCACGTCGGGGAAGTGATCCGCTGCATTCTTGAGCAGTTCGGACGGACGGTCGAGCCGGTGTATCTCGTCGAAGACCACGCGCTTGCCGCGCAGCGACGGGAGAATCCCCTCCGGGTCTGACAGCTGCCTGCGAACCGACGCGAGGTCGCAGTCGAAGTACTCCACGTCGCCGAGACTCCTGGCCAGCGTCGTCTTGCCGGCCCGGCGCACTCCGTACAGCCAGACGATGCTGCGGGTCTCCCACGCGTCGAGAATCCGACGGATCCACGCCTCGCGGTACACCGTTCCGGTCATCATTCGCTCCCGGGCTGTCGCGGACACTCGTGGATAGAGCGGTTCTGTACGGCGCAGCCGTACTATGCGCCGCATGCGGCGCATGCGGACTATGCGGTGATTATGCTAGCGTTTGGTCGTACTAAACGCAATCGACGGTTACGTTTGGTCCTGCACCGAATCAGGCGGCGGCGCTCGGTCGCGGCGCTCGGTCGCGGCGATACCCCTTCTCCACATATACGCCCTCGGGCGTGAAACGCCGACGGTACGACAGCATGACCGCGACCACCGACCCTGCGGCCGTCGCGGCCGAGACCATGAGCATCACGACGATCTGATAGCCCGTCGCGGCCAGCGGATCGGCGCCAGCGAGAATCTGCCCCGTCATCATCCCGGGGATGAACACCAGGCCGGCCGCCGCCATCGCGTTGATCGTCGGGATGAGCCCGGCGCGAACCGCGGTGCGCACGACATCGCCGGCGGCCTC
>CAMTXY010000333.1:0-3638 GCA_947085795.1 uncultured Actinomycetes bacterium
CTGGAGTTCAGACGTGTGCTCTTCCGATCTAAGGAGTTCCTGAACCGTGCGCAAGTCCGCACCCTGCTCGACGAGATGCGTCGCGAACGTATGACGGAGCGTATGGGGCGTGACACCGGTGGCAGCGCAGCAGCACCGCAGCGCACGTCCGAGAAGCGCACGGATCGCGTCGGTGGAAAGCCTGTTCCCCTTCCGCGAGACGAATAGTGCATCGGTCGGTCGCTTCGCCAACACAGGGCGAGCGGTGGCCAGGTAGTGCTCGATGCGCGCGGCGGCTGTTCGGTGAATCGGCACGATCCGTTCGCGTGAACCCTTTCCCATCACTCTGATCTGGCCTGCAGCGAGGTCGACGTCTGTGATATCGAGGCCGGAAAGCTCTGCGACGCGGATGCCTGTCGCGTAGAGCAGCTCAAGCACGGCGGCATCGCGTGCCCCGAGGGTCGTAGAGGCATCAGGGGTCTCAAGCAGCATGATGAGCGTGTCGTCGGGCACTATTCTCGGCAGACGACGATATCGCTTCGGCGTGCCGAGGACCGACGCCGGATTCCGTTGGACGACACCCTCCTCCACCAGGTATGCGAAGAACGAGCGGATGGCGGCGAGGCGGCGTGCGATGGTCGTGCGCGCGTAGCGCGCGGCGTCGAGTTCGCCGAGGTAGAGGCGCAGTTGACGATGGGACGGGTCAAGCGGGTCGATGCCGCTGCGGTTGGCCCATTCGAGGTAGCGGGTCAGGTCGGCCGAGTACGCCCTGACCGTGTGCGGCGAGAGTCCGCGGTGGTCGAGCAGGTGCGTCAGGAAGCGGACGACCGCGTGGTATGCGTCAGTCATGGTTCGCGCTCCGGTAGAGCGGGTGGGCGTAGACGGTTCGTCGAGCGTCCGCGTCCGCCCTGCTCGCGTACGCGGCATACCGGTCGTGCTTGCCGCGCACCTTCGTTGAGAGCGGCGGGACGAGTCCCCAGTTCACATGCATCGGTTGGTAATCGGTGGTTGCGGGATCGGTCGCATATGAGACGAGTGCGCCGAACGCGGTCGTCTTCGGCATGACGAGGTGCGGTAGACCTCGGAGGTCGCAGACGGTGTTGACGGCGGCGAGCAACCCGCCAGCGACCGCTTCGAGATAGCCCTCGGTGCCGGTGATCTGCCCGGCCATACGGATCCTCGGCTCGTCGCGCAGAGCCAGGGTCGAATCGAGAAGGCACGGCTCGTCGATGAACGTGTTGCGGTGCATCACGCCGAAGCGCACGAACTCCGACGAATCGAGGCCAGGAATGAGGGAGAAAACCCTGCGCTGCTCGGAGAAGGTGAGGTTGGTCTGGAACCCGACGAGGTTGTAGGCGGTGCGGTCACGGTTCTCGGCGCGCAACTGAACGACCGCCCACGGGCGCTGCCCTGTGCGCGGATCGGTGAGTCCGACCGGCTTGAGGGGGCCGAACCGCAGCGCGTCCCGTCCGCTGCGAGCGATTTCCTCGACAGGTCGGCACGCGCTGAACAGCTCCGATGACTCGAACTCCTTCATGGTAACGCGCTCGGCCGCCAGCAGCTCATCGATGAACCGCTCGTACTCGTCGCGATCCATCGGGCAGTTGAGATAGTCGGCGGATCCCCCCTTGTCATAGCGTGTCTGGACGAACGCAACCGACCGGTCGATTGTCTGGGCATCGACGATCGGCGCGGCGGCATCGTAGAACGCAAGGCGGCCGGGACCGGTGAACCGCGACAGAGCGTGGGCGAACGCATCGCTCGTGAGCGGGCCGGTGGCGACGATGCACCGGCCGTCCGGGACGACCGTGGCCTCGCGGCGCACCACATCGATAAGAGGATGCGATTCGATTCGCTGCGTGACGAGTCCGGCGAATCGCTCCCGGTCGACAGCGAGTGCGCCGCCGGCGGGAACCGCGCATTCGCGAGCGCATGCCAGCACGAACGAGCCGAGTAGTTCGAGCTCGCACTTGAGCCGCCCGGTCGCCGTGCTCGGATCGTCGCTCTTGAGCGAGTTGGAACAGACGAGTTCCGCAAGCAAGCCGGTATGATGCGCGGGTCCCGAGCGCTCCGGGCGCATTTCCAGAAGGGTGACGGGGACGTCGCGCATGGCAAACTGCAACGCGGCCTCGGTTCCGGCGAGTCCGCCACCCAATACGGTAACGGCGGCGCTGGTCGAAAGATGTGAGATGCGATTCTGCATGCCGGTGATTGTACACGGCAGCCGTGCGATAGAGTCACCCAGGCCCGTATCGCCCGTCTCGGTAGCGCATGATGCGGCCCTCGCGTTCCAGTCCGCTCAAAGAGCGGGCCACGGTCACGATGTCCAGTGCGAGTTCGTGGGCGATGTCATCAGGTCGCATCGGGTCGGCGAGGACGGCAGCGTGAATGCGATTCAAGGGGGTGGATCTGCCTGACGGATCCGTTGCGTATGACGATGACACGTGTGCGCCAAGGTGTTCCGCGAGATCTGCGACGTCACAGACAGGATGCGCGCCTTGCAGGATGAGCCGGTTGCACCCGCGCGAACCCGGAGAGAAGATCGATCCCGGCACGACGAGTACCGGGCTGTTGCCGTTCGATGCGTAGTCTACCGTCGAGAACGTCCCCGAGGGCAACGCCGCCTCGACGACGAGCAGGTGGTCCGAAATGGCGGCGATGAGTCGGTTCCGCCGCCGGAACGCCCACTTGACCGGCCCCGCCCCCCACTCTCGCTCCGATACCACGAGGTGGTCTCTGCGCATAGTGTCCAGAAGAGTCGCCGCCCCGGACGGGTAATCGACGTCACAGCCGCACCCGAGGATCGCGATTGTCGTGCCATCGGCCTCGATGGCGGCGCGGTGCGCCGCCTGGTCGCAACCCATGGCCGCGCCAGACACGATTGCGAAACCCTCCCCGGCCGCCCATCCCGCGAACATCCGCGCGGCCTTCAGACCATAGGGGGTCGCCTTGCGAGCGCCGATGACGCCGAGGGTCGGCGCTTCGAGGAGACCGATGTCGCCGATGCCGTACAGTACGTCCGGAGGTGAGTCGGCATGACGTATCCGTGCAGGGTACCCTTCTTCTCTGCGGTGCAGTTCGGAGCGCATCACGGACCCACCCCGACAGACGCTCGCAGCGTGGCGGCCTCTTCGACATGGGCTATCTCGACACACTCGGACCCGGCCAGGTCCGCACACGTACGGCTGACCCGGAGCATCCGCGTGATGCCGCGCCCTGACAGGTGTTGCGATGTCGCGAACGCCGTGAGCGCCCGTTCGGCGGCCCAGGTCATCGCACACGAGCGGTAGAGTGCCGCTCCTGTGAGGCGGGCCGTCACGCATCCGTCACGACGCAGCGCGCGTGCGCGTGCCTCGAACACAGCGGGTCTGACGTCCGCGGTCGATTCACCGGTGTGTCCGCGGACCAGCCTCTTCGGATCGATCCGATCCATCCGAAGGTGGATGTCGATCCTATCGATCAGAGGACCACCGATGCGATTCATGTAGCGGTCGACGATTGGTGATGGACAGGTGCACGGTCGCATCACGTCACCGGCGAATCCGCACGGGCACGGATTGGACGCTGCCACGAGGGCGAAACGCGCGGGATAGCGGATGCGGCCTTCGGCACGCACAAGCGTCACAGTGCCGTCCTCGAGGGGTTGACGAAGAGATTGA
>CAMTXY010000334.1:0-2249 GCA_947085795.1 uncultured Actinomycetes bacterium
AGATCGTCGAGGAGCGCGTGCAACGACCGCGCACCGTGCGCTCGGGAGCCGCAGCAGCCGGCCCCGCTCCGGAGGCGACCAGGCCGTGATCTCCCCGCGCTGGCGCAAGGTCATCCGCGATCTGGCGGGGCACCGGTTCCGCACGCTGCTTGTGGTGCTCTCGATCGCGGTGGGCATCTTCGCGATCCTCGTGGTGCTCGGAGCCCGCGGTGTGCTGCTGCGCGAGTTCGAGGCGGTGTTCGGCGACTCCCGGGCACCGACCGCTACGATGCGGGTGAGCATCGCCGATGAGGGCACCGTGGCGGCCGTGGCGCGCACGCCCGGCGACGACGTTGCATCCTCGGGTTGGGACACGCTCGAGGTGTGGGCCGTCGCGGACTTCGAGAACCAGCGCGTCGGGCGCTTCACCCCGCAGCAGGTCCGCTCGTGGCCGCCCCTGACCGGTGAGGTCGTGCTCGAGCAGTCCGCCCGCAGCGTCGGTGAGTACGACGTCGGCGACACGCTGACCGTCGAGTCCCCGGGCGGCAAACGCGCGCGCCTGAGGGTCGCCGGTTTCGCCCACGACATCAACGCGTATCCCGCGCAGTTCGTCGCGATGTCCACAGGGTTCATCTCGCTCGATACGCTCGCCGTGCTCGACGAGCCTCGCGAGTACAACACGATCGCGCTGCTCGCCGAGGATCCCAAGATCACTCGCTCGCAGGCAAGCAGGCTCGCGGCGCACGTTCGCGACGATGTGGTGGCCGCGCGCGGCGTGCGTGTGCTGTTGACCCAGGTGCCGGAGCCGGGTAGCCACTTCCTCGGCGATATCTTCAAAGCGGTATCGTTGCTGCTCCTGGCGCTCGGGGTGTTGAGTATGCTGCTCTCGGGCTTTCTTGTGGTCACGACGATTCAGGCGCTCATGGCCCAACAGGTGCGCCAGGTCGGGATCATGAAGGCGATCGGCGGGCGCGCATCGCAGATCACCAGGATGTACCTGGGAATGGTGCTCATCTATGGTGTGCTCGCGGTGGCCGTGGGGCTGCCGGCAGGCATAGCGGCGGCGCGGTGGTTCACCGCCTATGGGGCCGGGTTGCTCAACTTCCGCATCATCTCCTACGTGCCTCCGGTGTACGTGAGCGTGCTTGGGGCGCTCGTCGGCGTGGCGGTGCCGTTGCTCGCCGCGATCGTCCCGGTGCGGTTCGGTACCCGCATGCCGGTGGCGCGCGCGCTCACGGCAACGGGGTTGTCCAGGACGGTCTTCGGCCACGGTCTCATCGACCGCGTGCTCGGTCTCGTCCGCGGGCTGCCGCGTCCGGTGGCGCTGAGCCTGCGCAACACGTTTCTGCGCAAAGGCAGGCTTGCGCTGACGCTCACCACGCTCGTGCTCGCCTCGGCGGTGGTGATGAGCGTGCTCACCGTGCGCGGCTCGATACTGCGTACCGTCGATGAGATCGACCTGTGGCAGTTCGACGCGCAGTTCCACCTCGCGCGCACTGTGCCTGGGGAGCGGGTGTTGCGCGTCGCCGAGCGCGGGAGGGGTGTGACACAGGCCGAGGGGATCCTCGACTACGTCGCGACCCTCAAACGTGCCGACGGCACGGAGGGCGAGGGCATCAGCATCATCGGTCTGCCGCCGGCCACCACGTTCATCGCGCCCAAGGTCGAGCGTGGCCGGTGGCTCGAGGAGGGCGATTCCTACGCGGTGGTCGTCAACACGGACGTGCTCAAGGACGAACCGGAGTTCGCCCTTGGTCGCACCGTGACGCTCGACGTGCGGGGCGTCGAGCGCACGTGGAAGGTGGTCGGCGTGGTCTCGGGCGGCCTCATGGGCCCGGTCGTATTCGTGCCGCGCACGCGTCTCGATGGGCTGCTGCAGGGAAGCGGCGGTGTCAATCGCGTGTTCGTGCGCACCGAGCACCGCCACGCCTCGGCACAGGAACAGACCGCGCTCGATCTCGAGCGGCGCTTCGAGGAGGCGGGTGTGCCCGTGGCGGCCACGCAGACGCAGCTTGAACAGCGCGACACGATCGCCAGTCAGCTTGGGATACTGGTGGTGTTCCTCGCCATCATGGCGGTGCTGCTGGCGTTCGTCGGCGTGATCGGCCTGACTGGCACGATGACCATCAACGTGCTCGAGAGCACGCGGGAGATCGGCGTGATGCGCGCGGTCGGGGCGAGTCACGGAGCGATCTACAACATCTTCATCACCGAAGGCGTCGTCATCGCGCTTATGGCGTGGGGCATCGGCGCGGTGCTGTCGTGGCCGA